>DAONZU010000035.1:0-8424 GCA_035406965.1 Bacteroidales bacterium | reverse complement strand
AATGCAGAAGATGGTGGAAATAGAAAGTTTATTTTGGTTCAACTTCCAGAAGCAATAGACCCTAAGAAAAGTAAAACGGCTTATGATTTTGTAAAAAATGAATTAAATGCAGAACCTACAATTTTTGAAATTACAAAAGAAAGATTACTAAGAGCAGCAAAAAAGATAAATGCAGAACTTGACGAAAAAATTAAAAAACTCAAAAACGAACTGCCAACCGAAGAAAATAAAGCTGAAATAGAAAAATTGGATAGTATAAAAACTCAAAACTGTTTTAAAATATTTGAAACCACACCCATTTGGGAAGATTATGATTTCGAGGCAGAAGAATTTGACAGTTCACAAACACTTTTTGACGCAGGAAAACTTTCCGAAGAAGATGTTAAAGCTTTGCTAACTACTTGGAAAACTTATGACGGCATTGCATTAACACAAGAACTTGAACCAATAGTTTTGAGTGGTGAGCCTTTAGTTAATAAAACTAAAAACTCAACACTCAACGCTAAAAACTATATTGCATATTATGGAAATAGTAAATTATATTTGATGCACAAGGGCTTTACTACCAATAACTTACAATCATTATTAGAAAAGGTTGATACAGACAAAGACTTTAACCCAACTTCTATAATCTGCTTTGGCTATCATTTTGAAAGCAAGAACTTGAGAGAACTTGCAGAAAATGTTAAATCGTATTCTAACAAAAAAAATATCGATATTGATTTTATAACAAGATACTAAGTTGAAAATATGAAAGAAGTTGAAATAAAAAAATCACAGAAAATTATAAAATCAAGTACTGTCAACAATTCGATTTGTGTTTTTAATAATAATTTAGCAACCATTAAGCAATACTTAATAGTTCAAAAAGAAGCGAAGAAAAATATCAAAACATATAGAATCGTGAAAAATAAATTTTTTATGTCTGATTTTAAGTGTAATAAAATGCTAATACTAGCAACTCAACAACTTAACACTCAAGCACTCAACACTAAAAACTAAACTAATGAAGGGATTTAATTTTGAGAAGAACTTAAGCCATCAATCACATGCAGTAGAAAGTAGTATTGCAGTGTTTGAAAATTTGCAGTTACATCTTATTCCAGAAATAGATAGAAATTATGTGAATCCTGTTTACAACAAAATCGAAAAACAAGGTAATGTTTTTGATAACAATATTATACCTTTTGGTCAATATTTTGACAACATTCTTAATCGTCAAAAAAGAAACAATATAGAAGAAAAACCTAAAGCTAGGAGCAACATCATTGATATAATGATGGAGACTGGAACAGGGAAAACATATACTTATACCAAAACCATTTTTGAACTGAATAAAAATTACGGTATTTTTAAATTCATTGTTGTTGTGCCTACTTTATCAATTAAGGCAGGGACAATCGATTTTTTGAAATCGGATAGTAGTCGTGAACATTTCAAAGAACAATATGGTAAAGTAATTAAATTACATATAGTTGAGAGTCAAAAAACTAGCAAAAGCAAAAAATCATACATACCACCAGCAGTAAACAGTTTTGTAAATGCTGGAAACTTTGAAAAAAATAGTATTCAAGTTATGATTATAAATGCTGGTATGATTAATTCTGAAACAATGCAAAGAAGTTTTGATAAGGGATTGTTTGACAAATATACAGTGCCTTTCGATGCTATTGCCGCAACAAAACCATTTATGATTATTGACGAACCACACAAATTTAGTCAAAGCAATAAAACTTGGACTAATATTCAAAAAATGAAACCGCAATTTATTTTACGTTATGGTGCAACATTTCAGGAATATGAAAATTTGATTTATACATTAACTGCTGTTGATTCATTTAACAGAAACTTAGTTAAGGGAGTAGTCGGACACATTACAGAATTTGAAAGTGGTAAAAATGCAATTGTGAAATTTATAGATTCTGATGGTAAAGAAGCTAGTTTTGAATTAAATGAAAATGACAAAAAACAAACTGTAAAAATTTCTAAAAAGGAAAGTCTTCAAAAAGTTCATCCAGAAATGATAGATTTAGAAATCGAAAATCTTAATAAAAGCACAGTTATCCTGTCTAACGGTTTAGAAATGAAAAAGGGCGATAAAATTAATCCTTATTCTTATGCTGAAAAGTTACAGGAAACAATGATTCAAAAAGCAATAAAACATCATTTCGAAATAGAAAGGACTTTGCTAACAAGAAAAGTTAAAATAAAACCCCTCACACTATTTTTTATTGATAATATTGACGAATACAGAAATAAAGACGGGTATGTTCGCCAAACTGTCGAAAAGTATATTGAAGCTGAAGTTAAGCAACTTTTGAAAAATGAAGAAAATGCTTTTTATAAATCATATCTTGAAAAAACATTACTTGACATTTCTGCAACGCATGCAGGCTATTTTTCAAAAGACAATACAGAAAAAGATGAAGCCATCGAAAAAGAAATAAACGAGATTTTACACGATAAACAAGCAATGCTTAGTTTAGATAACCCGAGACGTTTTATTTTTTCAAAATGGACTTTACGTGAAGGCTGGGACAATCCTAATGTATTTCAAATTTGTAAACTACGAAGTAGTGGTAGCGAAATTTCAAAATTACAAGAAGTAGGTCGTGGTTTGCGTTTGCCAGTAAATGAATACGGTAATCGCGTAAAAGATGAACAATTTTATTTGAATTATTTTGTAGATTTTACCGAAAACGATTTTGTTGATAAATTAGTTAATGAAATTAATGAAAAATCAGGAGCCGTTTCAATCGAAGAAGTACCTGAAAAACTGTCAGAACAAATGATAAAGAAGATTTGTGAATTATATGAAACAAATGAAGAGGAACTTTTGGAACTTTTGGACGAAAACAATGTAATCACAAGGTCAAATTCATTTAAACCAGGAGGCTTTGACTACATCAAACAAAATTATTCAAGAATATTTGAAGGTGTAAACTCAAATAAAATTCGTAAAGCCACAGACCCAAAGAAAAAAATTACAGTTAGAACTGAAAAATATCAAGAATTAAAAGACCTTTGGGAAAAACTAAATGAAAAAGTAATTCTTGAATATAAGTTTGAGAGTGAAGGTGTGTTTAAAAATCTTTTTACAGAATTTCTTAAAAAACAAATAAACAGTTTTAAAACAGATGGCATAACTGAAAAAATATCAACTGTTGAAATAATAGATAATAAGGCTGTTGTTAACGAATCCGAATCAGTTTATAACCGCAGAACTGCAAGAGTTTCAATTATGAAATATAGTGATTTTCTTAAAGAGTTGTCAAGAATTTTAAATATTAATATCAATACAATTCATCAATCTATAATTGATTCTGGAGCTGAAATTAACAGATACCTTAATCACACAACTTTACGAGTAATTAAACAAAATTTTGACCATTTTTTAATGGCAAATGCTATTGACAGATTTAGCATTGAGTATAAAAAAGTTTCAAATAACATACACCCAACTAAGTTGACAGACGAAAAAGGGAATGTTCTGACAGAGATTTCCGCTTCAGATGTTGGTGTTTTGTTTTCGGACGAAGATGTTGCAAATTCATACTTCTTTGACGAATTGTATTACGATTCAGATTTAGAAAAAACGAATATAAAATCAGAAATTAAGGAAGTAATTGTTTTTACAAAAATTCCAAAGAACTCAATTAAAATTCCAGTTGCAGGTGGCAAATCATATTCACCTGACTTTGCTTATGTTTTGAAATTCAAAGACGGTGAGCAAAAACTAAACTTTATCGTGGAGACAAAAGATGTGAATAGCAAAGACGGTTTACGTGACGAAGAAAAATTTAAAATCAAACACGCTGAAAAGTTCTTTGACGGCAAAGTGAAAATTGAATTTAAAACACAATTCTCAAACAATAAAATAGTTGACTTAATAAGAGAAATAACAAGTGTGGAATAATTACACTTTTTTACTTATTAATAAATTTGCACGATACTATTTTATTTTACCGATATTTATAATACTTTTGTATAATTAAATTTTGCTAGTGATTAAGAAACAGAAAATAATAAACGATCCTGTTTATGGTTTTATAAATATTCCGGGTGGTTTAATTTTTAAACTTATAGAACACCCTTACTTTCAGAGGTTGAGGCGGATAAAGCAGTTGGGCTTAACTTATTTAGTTTATCCAGGTGCTGCTCATACTCGTTTTCAACATTCTATTGGCTCTATGCATTTAGTAAATTTAGCAATAGATGTAATTAGAAGTAAGGGACACAAAATCACTGAAGATGAAGCAGAAGCAACTCGCATAGCTATCTTACTTCACGATATAGGTCATGGACCTTTTTCTCATGCTTTAGAAAATTGCATTCTTCCAGATTTACACCACGAAAAATTAAGTTTGTGGTTTATGGACGAATTAAATAAGGAATTTAATTCTGAACTTAGTTTAGCAATTTCAATATTTAAAAATCAATATCATAAAAAGTTTTTACACCAACTTGTTGCTGGTCAGTTAGATATGGATAGGTTGGACTATTTGCGTAGAGATAGTTTTTTTACAGGAGTAACAGAAGGAGTGGTAGGTTCGCAAAGAATTATTAAAATGCTACAAGTGGTTGATGATAATTTGGTCGTTGAAGCAAAAGGAATTTATTCTATAGAGAAATTTTTAATAGCTCGCCGACTAATGTATTGGCAAGTTTATTTACATAAAACTGTGCTTGTTGGCGAGTTGCTTTTATCGCACTTTTTAAAAAGATTAAAATATTTATATAAAGAAAAAGAAATAAAAACAGGAAATATTTATTTAGATTTTTTGTTTGAAGAAAATAATTTATCTGATAAAGAATTGGTAGTAAAAAACTTTTCAATGTTAGATGACTATGATATTATGAGTTTGATAAAACAAAACTTAAATTCTCAAGATAGAGTTATTGCAAAATTGTCAAGCTCATTATTAAACCGAAAACTGCCGAGAATAAGATTATCTAAAGAAGAAATAGACTATGAGTTTTTAAATAAAATAGAACAACAGTTTATGAAAAAATATAATTTTTCTGCCGAAGATACTGAATATTTTATTTATTCTGGAGAAATATCAAACAACGCTTATGATAGTGAAGATGAAAGGATAAATATTTTATTTGGCGAAAAACTTGTTGATATTACAGAAGCTTCTGATATTTTAAATATTTCAGTTTTAGGAAAAACTGTAAAGAAAAATTATATATGTGCACCAAAATCTATTATGAACAAAATAAGTTAATATGAAATTTACAGCTCAACAAATTGCAGAATTTTTAAATGGAAAAGTTGAAGGCAACCCAAATGCTGTTGTAAACACTTTTGCCAAAATTGAAGAAGGAAAGCCAGGCTCTTTATGCTTTTTAGCAAATCCAAAATACACAAACTATATCTACGAAACTGAGGCAAGTGTTGTGTTAGTTAATGAGGATTTTGAAGCTCAAAAGCCAATAAAAGCAACTTTGATTCGTGTCGAAGATTCTTATAGAGCCATAGCAATATTGCTTGATATTTATAATAAAATGACAGATAAGCCTGAAGGAATAGAAAAGCAGAGTTTTATTCATAAATCTGCAGTGCTTGGAAAAAATATTTATGTAGGAGCATTTGCTTATATAGGTAAAGATGTGAAAATCGGGAATAATGTTCAGATTTATCCTCAAGTGTATGTAGGTAATAATGTTACGATTGGAGATAATTGTATTATTTATCCAGGTGTTAAACTTTATTATAATACAAAAATCGGAAATAACTGTATAATTCATTCAGGTTCAGTTATCGGAGCTGATGGTTTTGGTTTTGCTCCTAATGACGGAGAAGCATTTTTGAAGATTGCACAAATTGGAAATGTTGTTATCGAAGATAATGTAGAACTTGGAGCTTTAGTTACTGTTGATAGAGCAACTATGGGTTCTACAATTATTCGCGAAGGTGTAAAATTAGATAATCAAAACCACGTTGCTCATAATGTGGAAATCGGAAAAAATACAGTTATAGCAGCACAAACGGGAATTGCAGGAACTAGTAAAATAGGACAAAACTGTATGTTTGGTGGACAAGTGGGAATAGGTCCTCATATTACAATTGCAAACGGAACAAAACTTTCGTCTAAATCTGGTCTATCAAATAATGTTTTAAAAGAAGATAGCCTTCTTATGGGCGCTCCAGCATTTGATATTAGAGCATATCACAGAGCTTATATACACTTTAAAAACTTAGATGATATAGTTAAAAGAATTGACAGTATCGAAAATAAACTTAATGAAAAGTAAAATAATTTGCTAATTTTGTACTGTGAAATTGAACATTAACATATTAAGGAGAATTACGCCTCGTTGGGTAGTTTTTTTAATAGATGTAAGCATTTGTTTGGCTTCATTGATATTAGCATATTATCTAAGATTTAACTTTATTATTCCTAGCATGGAAAGGGATAACCTCGCAACGGTTGTAGTCTTAGTTTTGAGTGTTAGAATGTTGTCATTCTATATCGGAAAGACATATGCAGGAATGGTAAGATATACCGGCACCAAAGATATTATCCGAATTTTTATTGTTTTGTTTATCGGCTCAGCTGTATTGATGGTTGCAAATCTTATTTATCTCGAATTGTATCATAGATATTTAATGCCAACCTCCATAATTATAATTGACTTTTTTATAACAACTTTTATTCTTTCTTTTTCTCGACTTTTGTTAAAAAATATATATCTCGAATTTAATAGCCCTCGTAGAGAAAGTGATAATGTGCTTATTTATGGCTCTGGTGAATTAGCTTTAATTACTAAAAAAACAGTAACTAATGATAGTAGATCAAACTATAGAGTAGTGGGTTTTATAGATCACCATACTAAGCTAAAAGGAAGTAAAATTGACGGCGTAAGTGTTTATCATTTAAAAGATTTAAAAAAAGTTTTAGACGAGAAAAAAGTTTCGGTTGTTATAATTTCAGAAAAAGGAATGCCTGTTAGTCGTAAAAATTATGTTATAGACACTTGCTTAGATAGAGATGTTGAAGTAAAAACCATACCATATGTAACCTCATTACTTAGTGATAGCTTTAGTTTGAGTCAATTAAAGAATATTCGCATTGAGGATTTATTGGAACGTCCTGAAATTAAAATGGATAAAGATGGAATAAGAAAAAATCATTTGAATAAAACTGTTTTAATTACTGGAGCTGCTGGTTCTATAGGTAGTGAGTTGGTTAGGCAGATTATTAAATTTTTACCAAACAAAGTATTATTACTCGATATAGCCGAATCTCCTTTGTATGATATAGAGTTGGAAATTAGAGAAAATTTTAAGTTTAATAATATAGAAATCATTATTGGAGATGTTAGAAATAAAGACTTGATAAATTATATTTTTGAAAAATATAAACCAGACTTTGTTTATCATGCAGCTGCTTATAAGCATGTCCCAATGATGGAAAATCATCCTAACGAAGCTGTAAAAACTAATATAAAAGGTACAAAAGTTGTTGCAGAAGCAGCTATAAAATATAAAACTCGAAAATTTGTAATGGTTAGTACTGATAAAGCTGTTAATCCAACTAATGTAATGGGTGCAAGTAAACGAATAGCAGAAATATTGGTTCAGGCTTTATCAAAAACTTCGGAAACTCAATTTGTAACTACACGTTTTGGAAATGTTTTGGGTTCTAATGGCTCTGTTATCCCGCGTTTTAGAAAGCAAATCGAAGCTGGCGGTCCAGTAACAGTTACCGACCCCGAAATTACTAGATATTTTATGACTATCCCCGAAGCTTGTCAACTAGTTTTAGAAGCAGGAAACATGGGAGAAGGTGGAGAAGTATTTATTTTTGATATGGGCAAACCTGTGAAAATAATTAATTTAGCTAAAAAAATGATTTCATTGTCAGGCTTAAAACCAGGAAAAGATATTCAAATTACTATTACAGGCTTGCGACCTGGCGAAAAACTTTACGAAGAATTATTGGCAAATAAAGAAAATACATTGCCTACTTATCATCCTCAAATAATGATCGCTAAGCTAAAAGAATATGATGCTGATGAAGTTTTGCCTGAAATAGACATGCTTATAGAAAACGCTATTGAGAAAAATGATAATTTTGAACTCGTAAAACAAATGAAAGAAATTGTTCCTGAGTTTATTAGCAAAAATTCTGTTTACGAAATTTTAGATACAAATTAAAATTTAAAATCAATTTTAAACAAAAACTTTTATAGCTTGTGGAATAATGCTTATCTCATAAGGAGCATAATCAATAATTTCACCATCGGTTTCAACAAAAATATCTTGACCAGTTTCAACAAAGAATTTTTTAGTTTTGAACATTCTTACACCTTTCACTTTGCCTATGTTTCCATTGTATAATCTTTTGATATTTGCTACAATTTTCCTGAGTTCCGCATTGCAACACCCTAAAAATTTTCTTTAATAATTTTGTA
>DAONZU010000034.1:0-21553 GCA_035406965.1 Bacteroidales bacterium | reverse complement strand
AACCCTTGGGACGAATTTGCTTTAACAAGAGCATTAGAAATAAAAGAACAATCATCAGGAAAAATCGAAAAAGTTTCGGTAATAAACGTTGGTACTGTGAGTACTGAACCAACTATAAGAAAAGCATTAGCTATAGGTGCTGATGATGCTTTCCGTATTGACTGCGAACCAAGCGATTCATATACAATTGCAGCTCAAATTGCAGAAGTAGCTAAAAATGAAAATTACGATATTATTTTCGCTGGTATAGAATCTTCCGATTTTAATGCTGGTGCAGTTGGCAGTATGATTGCAGAATTTATGGACATAGCTTCGGTTTCGTCTGTATCTTCATTTGAATTTAATAATGGTGATATAACATTAAAAAGAGAAATTGACGGTGGTAAAGAAACTGTAAAAATTCAAACTCCTTTTGTTGCTATTGTACAAAAAGGTATTTGCATAAATCCACGTATTCCAGCAATGAGAGGAATTATGATGGCAAAAACAAAACCTATAAAAGTTTCAAGTCCAGTTTCTACAGAAGCTCTATCAGAAGCTTTAAGTTTTGAAGTACCACCACCAAAAGCTGATTGTAAAATGATTGATGCTGAAAATACAGATGAGCTGATTGAACTTTTACATAGCGAAGCTAAAGTGTTATAAATTAGAGTTTTATTAAATTTAAAAATTAGATTATGTCAATTATAGTTTTCTCAGAAAATAGAAGTGAAAAAATTAAAAAAAGTAGCTTAGAAGCTGTTGCTTACGCTACTAATATTTCAAAAAACACCCAACAAGCTGTTGTTTCAGTTTCTATTGGTAATGTGCCAAACGAAGAACTTGAAATTTTAGCAAAATACGGTGCTTCAAAAATAATTTCTATCAATGCTCCAGAATGGCAAACGCATGATAGTCAAGCATATGCAAAACTTTTAAACGAAATTACTGAAAAAGAAAATGCAAGCACAATTATTTTCACAAATTCAAACATAGGTAAAGCTGTTGCACCAAGACTTTCAGTTAGATTAAAAGCTGCTTTAGTTAGTGGTATAGTTAGTATTCCAAGTTCATACTCTCCATTAACTTTAAAACGCAAATCATATAATGGTGGTGCTTTTCAAAATGTACAAGTAAAATCGCCAAAAGCAGTTTTAACATTAAATCCAAATTCTTGCGAAGTTGTAGAAAATCCTCAAGCTGTAAATATTGAAAATTATACACCAAATACTCCTACAAATTTTCAAACTAAAATTGAGTCAACAGATGTTACAAGTGGCAAAATTATTCTTACCGAAGCAAGTATTGTTGTTTCTGGTGGTCGTGGTTTAAAATCTGGCGACAATTGGAAACCACTTGAAGAATTAGCTGACGCTTTAGGTGCTGGCTTAGCATGTTCTCGCCCAGTTTCTGACGAAGGCTGGCGTTCACACGAAGAACATGTTGGACAAACTGGAAAAATTATTGCTCCAGACCTTTATCTTGCAGTTGGAATTTCCGGTGCAATTCAACATATTGGCGGTGTGTCTGCTTCTAAAGTTATTGTAGCAATAGATAGAGATAAAGATGCTCCTATTTTTAAATATGCCGACTACGGAATTGTAGGAGATGCTTTTGAAGTATTGCCAAGATTGATTGAGTCTGTGAAAAAATTTAAAAACATATAAAATCATTTTTTTAATTCGCTCAAGATTATATTTTTGAACAAGTTTTATTTTAATTAAAATTATTTATGTCACAAATTATTTTTTCTGTTCTATTAGCAATAACTTTGGGCGTTTTTGCCTATTCTATTTTCAAAATATATCAGTTATTCAAATTAACTAAGCCTGCCTATCCTGTTCGCGATTTTGGTAAAAGAATTAAAAGAACAATCATAAACGGATTTTTACAACAAAGAATTTTCCGCAACCCTATTGCAGGTTTTATGCACGCAATGGTTTTTTGGGGATTTTGCATAATTATTTTCGGAAGTATTGAAATGGTAATTGATGGCGTAGCTGGAACCGAAAGAATTTTATCAGTAGGCGGAATTGTTTACGATATTATAATGGCAATTGGCGATATTTTTGCCTATATAATTGCATTATTTGTTGTGATTTTCATCATTAGACGTGCTGTATTAAAAATAAAAAGACTTAATGGCAAAGAGTTAAAACACAAAAACCATGTTGATGCTTATATAGCTCTAAGCCTTATTTTAATTTTAATGATAACTCTTGCAGGACTAAATATTTTTTACCTCGCAGGAAACAGTGATTTTGTTGGCAGATTTCCTATAAGTGAACTCATTGCTCCAATGTTTGCTGGTATGCAACCAGATACTATTAACTGTTTACACGATATTTTTTGGTGGTCGCATATTTTATTGATTTTCCTATTTGCAAATATACTTCCTTATTCAAAACACTTCCACATATTTATGTCATTACCTAATGTTTTCTTTAGTCGTTTGACACCACTAGGAAAAATGGCAAATATGGATTCTATTACTAAAGAAGTAAAATCAATGTTAGACCCAGAAACTGCTTTTGCAGCTAGTACTGACGAAGGAAGTGTTCCTGACCGTTTTGGAATTTTAGATGTTGAAGATATTACTTGGAAAAATTATCTTGACTCTTTAACCTGTACTCAATGTGGACGTTGCACATCAGTTTGTCCTGCTAATATTACAGGAAAAGAATTGTCGCCACGAAAAGTCATTATGGATATTCGCTTGAGAATGAAAATGAAAGGACCACATTTGGTAAAAGACTCTTCTTACTCAGATGGAAAAACTTTAATTCGTGATTTTATTAGCGAAGAAGAAATTTGGGCATGTACAACTTGCAATGCTTGTGCAAAAGAATGTCCTCTAAATATCGATCATCCTACTTTTATCTTGGATTTAAGAAGATATTTAGTAATGGAAGAGGCTGCTGCACCTGCTGCTCTTAATGCGATTTTCTCGAATATTGAAAATAACGGTGCCCCATGGCAATACTCAAATCAAGATAGATTAAACTGGACAGAATAAAAAATTTAAAACTTAGAAAAATGAACTCAACAAAGATACAAGTACCAGTAATGGCAGAATTGTTTGCACAAGGTAAAAAACCTGAATATTTATTTTGGGTTGGTTGTGCCGGCGCTTTTGATGCTAGATATATGAAAGTTGCAAAAGCATTTGCTAAAATTTTAAACCATATAGGAACCGACTATGCTGTTTTAGGAACAGAAGAATCATGTACTGGCGACCCTGCTCGCCGTGCTGGAAACGAAATGCTTTTCCAAATGCAGGCACTAAGTAATATTGAAATTTTCAAAATGTATGAAATCAAAAAAATCATTACTATCTGTCCACATTGTTACAACACTCTTAAAAACGAATATCCAGATTTAGGTTGCGAATGCGAAGTTGTGAATTATACCGAGTTTTTAGAAAACATGATAAAACAAGGCAAATTAAAAATTGACAAAACAAAACTTGCCAACAAAATCGTTACTTTCCACGACCCTTGTTATTTAGGACGTGCAAACAACATTTACGAATCTCCACGTTTCTTACTACAAAGTTTAGGAATTAATTTAGTAGAAATGGAAAGAAACAGAAGTTTTGCTCTTTGTTGTGGTGCTGGCGGTGCACAAATGTTTAAAGATGCAGAAAAAGGCGATAAAGAAATTTTTATTGAAAGAACTGAAGATGCTCTTAAAACCCAAGCTGAAATTATTGCAAGCTCCTGCCCTTTTTGCATGACAATGATGACTGATGGTTTAAAATACAAAAACAAAGAAGAAGAAATCCAAAATTTAGACATCATTGAAATGATAGCTGAAGCAATGATTTAAAGAAAAAATACTATCCGAAAATATATTTTATTTTTTTAATTCCAAACTAACATAAGTCAATTTGGATTAAACTTCAAATTTTATTTTCTCTTGCATTTAAAAAAAAATATATTATCTTTGAAATCTAAGTTTAAAAAAAGCTAATTATGGAATACAAAAATATTGAATTTAAAATTGACGGAACTACTGCTCAAATTACTATGAACAGACCTGAAGCACTTAATGCTTTAAACTCTAAAGTGTTTGTTGAGCTTAATTCTGCTTTGGACGAAATTGAAAAAAATAATAATTTAAGAGCTTTAATCATTACTGGAAGCGGTAAAGCTTTTGTTGCAGGAGCCGATATTGCCGAAATGTCGGAAATGAACGAAGGACAAGCTTTTGAATTTGCTAAAACAGGACATAACACTTTTAATAGAGTTGCCAACTTAAAAATTCCTGTGATTGCAGCGATTAATGGTTTCGCTTTAGGCGGTGGTTGTGAATTTGCAATGGCTTGCGATATTAGAATTGCAAATACTTTTGCTAAGTTTGGACAACCAGAAGTTAATTTAGGTTTAATTCCTGGATATTGCGGGACACAACGCCTATCAAGAATTGTAGGTCTATCAAATGCATTAAATCTGTTGTTAACTGCTGACATGATTGATGCAAACGAAGCATTAAGATTAGGATTTGTACAAAAAATTACAGAACCTGAAGAATTACTAAACGAAGCACATAAACTTGCTTCAAAAATTGCTTCTAAAGGTAAATTAGCTGTAGAAAAAGCTAAAGAAGTTACTGTAAAAGGTATAAATATGAGTTGTGAAGCAGCTTCGGAGCTTGAAATAAAAGAATTTTCTAAACTTTTTGGCAAACCAGAATCTAAAGAAGGAATGACAGCTTTTTTAGAAAAAAGAAAACCTAACTGGTAAATCAAATAAGATAATATTATATAATTAAAAGAATAACCAACATGAATTACAACGAAAGATTTGAAAATGTAACAGTTTTAGGAGCTGCCGGAAAAATGGGTAGCGGCATCTTGCTGTTAACTGCTATGGAAATGTACGATATTAGCATGAAACCTGAAAACAGAGACAAACATTATATTTTATATGCCTTGGATATTTCACAAAAAGCTTTGTCGGGCTTAATGACTTATATTCAAGACCAACTTGTGAAACAAGCCGAAAGGAAAATTAACGCATTAAGAGAAAATTATAAAGACAGAAAAGATTTGGCTTATAATTCAGAAATAATTGCTCAATATGTGAAAGATGTAATGGCTATGATTCGTCCTGTTACAACAACAGAATCGGCTTATGAGTCGCATATCATTTTTGAAGCAGCAAGCGAAAATCCTGACTTAAAAACAAAAATATTTGCTCAAATTAATGCAAATTCAAAATGTGAACCTTGGTTTTTCACAAATACATCATCAATTCCAATTTCTTACTTAAACGAAAAAGCAAATTTGAATGGTAGAATTATTGGAGTTCATTTTTACAATCCACCAGCAGTACAAAAATTGGTTGAAGTAATTAAATGCGACCAAACTCCTGATATAATGGGAGAATTTGTTAGCACTTATATTAAAAATTTAAGAAAAATCGAAGTCCCATCTTACGATAAAGCAGGATTTATTGGCAATGGACATTTCATGCGTGATGCACTTTATGGAATGATGAGAATGGAAAAATTAAGAAAAGATATGAGCTTTGCAGAAGCAGTTTATATTGTAAATAAAGTTTCTCAAGATTTTTTAATTCGTCCTATGGGAATTTTCCAACTTATTGATTATGTGGGAATTGACGTTTGCCAATTTATTATGAAAGTTATGAAACCATACGTTACAGACGAAGATATCCACAGTCCGCTTTTGGATACTATGATGGAAATTGGAGTTAAAGGTGGTCAAAACCATGACGGTTCTCAAAAAGACGGTTTCTTAAAATATGAAAAAGGTAGAATTGTTGCAATTTGGGATTTAGACAAAAAAGAATACGTAAAAATTGAAGATATTTCTGAAAAATGCGATAAACTTATTGGAGCTTTACCACAAGAACATCAGCCATGGAAAGTTGTTGTTAAACACCCTGATAAAAATGAAGTATTAACTAAATATTTTTCGGCTTTAAAAAGAGAAAGCGGAATGGGTGCTAAACTTGCAGTAGAATACCACACTAAATCAAAGCAAATTGGCGAAAAACTTGTATCAGACAAAGTTGCATTCACAGCTGATGATGTAAATACTGTTTTAATGACAGGCTTTTTCCATGCTTATGGTCCAATCAACGATTTTATTAAATAAAAATAAGGAGTTATTATCATGCAATTAAGAAAAAAAATATATATGGTCGCTGGCTACAACACAATTTCAATGGGTAGCGGCAGAAAAGAATTTAATCCAAGAAAAGCTCGTCCAGGACTTGAAGAATATATGATTGAAGCAGGACAAGCAGCATTAAAGCAAATTGGCGGTGCAAAAAATGTTGACGAATGTGTTGTTGGAAACTTTATGGCTGCAAGATATAACAATCAAGGAAACTTGGCTGCATTTTTCCCAATGATTGACGAAGGTTTAAAATACAAACCTGCAACCAAAACCGAAGGAGCTTGTGCTTCGGGTTCTTTAGCTTTAGCTACAGGAATCAAAACTATTTTAGCCGAAACCGCAGATGTTGTTTTAGTTATTGGAGTAGAAGTTCAAAACACCATGAAAGCAGTTTATGGAGCTGATGTTCTTGCTGGTGCAGGCTGGGCGAAAGAACGTAAAGACGGACATGCTCATTTCTTCCCAGGAAAATTTAGCGACAGAGCTGGAAAATATTACGAAAAATTTGGCTACGACTACACCCGTCAAGCAATGGCAACTTGGTATAAAAATGCGATAGAAAATGCACGCTTATGTCCAACTGCTCAAGAATTTCACAACACAACAGCAGATTTGATGAGCGTTGGCATGACAAAACCAAACGGACGCACTTTTGTTGACAATCTAAATGTATTTGATTGTTCTAAAGTTTCAGACGGTGCTTCTGCAATTGTAATAGTTTCGGAAGAAGGCTTAAAAAAATGTGGATTAACACCAAAAGATGCTGTTGAAGTTATTGGAATAGGACAAGCTATAAATGATTTAACAAAAAATCCAGATGACTATACAAAATTAGATGCAACTACCGAAGCTGTTAAGAAAGCTCTTGCAATGGCAAAAATCACAAAAGACGATTTAGCTACCATAGAACTTCACGACTGTTTTTCTATGGCTGGGATTTTAGCTATAGAAGCCATAGGGCTTGCTCCACATGGCAAAGGTGCTCAATTCGTTATTGATGGTCATACTGCCAGAAACGGAAAAATGCCAATAAACACAACTGGTGGATTAGTTGGCTGGGGACACCCAACAGGAGCAACAGGAGTACACCAAGCTGTAACCATCTGGGAACAACTTACTGGCAAAGCAGGCGATGCACAAATCAACATACCAGCAAATAAACCATATGGTTTAACAATTAACATGGGCGGAGACGATAAAACTTTAGTTTCAATTGTTTATAAGAAGAATTAGAAATAATTAATTTCAAAAACTATTCAAAAAAAGGCTCAAAATAAGTATGAAGATAAAATGTAATAAAATAAGTATTGAAGAGTTTGATAATAAAACTTTTAAACTAAAGTTTTATGAACCTGAAAATACTGCTTTTATAACTCATTATTTACAAAATCACAAGAATGGAATAAAAAATCACTACAAAAAACAGGCGATTAAACATTTTGATAATTTAATTAAATATAAAAAAGAAACAGAAAAGATTGATATTGTAGCCGAAGAAGCTTTACAAATGTTGCTATTTGAAGTTGAGAATGTAGCTTTTCCAGCACCTGAAAAATACGACTTTAAATTTATTGATTTATTTGCCGGTGTTGGAGGATTCAGACTAGCTTTACAAAATATTGGAGGAAAATGCGTTTTTACAAGCGAATTTGAACCCAATGCTCAAAAAACTTATAGAAACAATTTTGGAGAAGTCCCTTTTGGCGATATTACTAAAGATTCAGTAAAAAGTTTTATACCTCATAATGATTTTGATATTTTATGTGCAGGATTTCCTTGTCAAGCCTTTTCTATTGCTGGATACCAAAAAGGATTTAATGATTCTAGAGGTAATTTGTTTTTTGATATTGCAAAAATTGCAAAAAAACATAGACCGAGTGTTTTACTTTTAGAAAATGTTAAAAACTTTTTAAGCCACGACAAAGGGAATACATTTAAAATAATAAAAAACATTTTAGAAAATAAGCTTGGCTATCAAGTTTTTTATAAAGTTCTAAACTCGATGACCCATGCGAACATACCTCAAAATCGTGAAAGAATTTTCATTGTAGCCTTTGAACCAACTAAAGTTAAAAATTACAAAAAATTTGCTTTTCCACCTGAAGTTGAATTAACAACAACAATTCACGACATACTTGAAAAAGATAGGCAAGAGGATAAATATTATTACAAAAAAGACCATCCTTATTACTCAGAACTTAAAAAGTCTGTTACAAATAAAAACACTGTTTATCAATGGAGAAGAGTGTATGTACGTGAAAACAAAAACAATGTTTGCCCCACACTAACTGCAAATATGGGTACAGGTGGACATAATGTTCCAATTATTAAAGATGACTTCGGGATAAGAAAACTTACTCCTAGAGAATGTTTTTCATTTCAGGGTTTCCCTAAAAACTACATATTGCCAGATATCGCTGATAGCAAACTATATATGCAAGCTGGCAATTCTGTAACAGTTCCATTAATCCAAAAAATAGCTGAACAAATTTTAAAAGTATTATGAATAATACATTTGCAAATATAGACATTAAAAATAATGGTAATTATATAAAATTGCTAGCTGCTGTTTCTAAATTGTCAAAACTATTCAGCGACAGCTCATCACCATTGATAAACTACAGATTTATTGAAAATGCTTTTTGTAAATGTTTTAATGCAGAAAATTTAAGCAGATCAGATACAGCTTTTGACGCAAAATTTGGAACAATCGGTATCGGTTTAAAAACCTTCACATGTAAAACAGACTCAAAAAGTGAAAAAATTGCTGAATTTAATTCTTTATCTAATATCTTAAAAACTAAATCTAACGATGATTTAGCAATAAAACTTGCAGAGTTTAGAAATGAAAGAATTGATTTTGCAAAAAGAATTTATGGAATTGAAGACTCTTTATATCATATTGTTGCAAGAAAAAACAAAGAACTTTTGCTTTTTGAAACCGATTATGATTATATAAATATAGATAAAATACATTCTGTCAAACAAAGTTCAAAAAGCATTCAGTTCAATGATGACAAAAATTTTTATTCATATAACTTTTCAAAAAGCGCACTTTCTAGAAAATTTCACATCCCTAAAAACACTTATGTAATTCCGATAGAAATTATAGATGACCCTTACACTTTACTACTTGAATTATTCGAAGCCAGCTTACCTAAATTTGATATAAGTAAACCAAGTTCTATTTCAAATCACGTAGTTTTACCATTGTATAGCTACAAAAATAAACAAAAGTACATTTATGAAAAAAGCGGTTTAAATCAATGGAATGCTGGTGGACGACCAAGAGATTTAAATGAAGTTTATATTCCTGTACCTATTGAAATTCATAGAAATTTCCCTGATTTTTTCCCTGACAGAGATACTAGTTTCAATTTAATTGTGCCAACTAAAGAAATTTTAAAAGCTAAACTTTGTCAAGACAATGCTAAAGCTTTAATGACAGACCCAAATAAAGCATTGGCTGATTGGCTTTTAAGAAAAGTTTTAAAATTAAAAGAAGGAGAATTAGCTACAATAGAAAGACTAAATGAATTAGGTTTTGACAGTGTTATTATTACTAAAATTGATGATTTAAACTATAAAATTGACATTGCAAAAACTAACACTTAGGATGATTTTATAGAACCTATAAGAAAAAGCAATTACAGACTATATGCAATTTACACATTTAACCATAAGTTGTAAAAACGAAATCGGCCACAAAAAATAGATTTTATGTTAAATAAAAGCACTTTATTACTTAAAAAAATATATCTTTGTAGGAAATTAAAAAAACATAGTTTAATAATTTTTGTTTTACATTATTTGACTATAACATAAAAATATAAAAATAAAATGAAAAGAACATTATCAATTTTAGTTTTAATTTTCACAGTCCAAGCAGTTTTTGCACAATCAGGTAATTTAGACAACAACACTTTAAATATCATAAGAAGCAATTATTCTCAAAAAGCCGAAAATGATATTGCAATTAGAAATGCGTTAACAAATAATGACATTAGAAATTTAGCACTTAACAGAGATGTTGTTGGTAAAGAAACTCACGACTTTAAATATAAAGTTAAAGTTAAAGGAATTACAGACCAAAAATCTTCTGGACGTTGTTGGATGTTTACTGGCTTGAATATTCTTAGACCACAACTTATAGATGAGAAAAAATTATCAAATTTTGAATTTTCTACTAACTATCTATATTTCTACGACATGCTAGAAAAATCAAACCTATTTCTCGAAGGAGTTTTAAAATACCACGATAAAGAAATGGATGATAGAACAGTTGATTGGTTTTTTAAAGATCCAATTACAGACGGAGGTGTGTGGAACTCTTTTGCAAATTTAGTTAACAAATACGGTCTTGTGCCAAAAACTGTAATGCCCGAAACTTTCCATTCTGAAAACACACGCTGGCTTAATAATATACTAAGCTCTAAACTTAGAGAGTTCGGCTTGGAGCTGAGAGAAATAAGACGACAAGGAATTACTGGTAAAAAACTACAATCTGCGAAAATGGAAATGATTTCTGAAATTTACAGAATACTAGTTCTTTTCCTTGGCGAACCACCAACTGAGTTTTCATACAGATTTGTTGACAAAGACAATAATATTTCAGAAGCCAAAACATATACTCCTCAAGAATTTTTTAAAGAAATTTTCCCAAATTATAATACTGAGGATTACTATATGTTTATGAACGACCCAACAAGAGAATACTATAAAGTTTATGAAATTGATTTTGATAGAAATGTTTTAGAAGGTAAAAACTGGATATATTTAAACTTACCATCTGATGAAATAAAAACTTTTGCTCTAAACAGCATTAAGAACAACGAAGCTCTTTATGCTTCATGCGATGTGGGAAAACAACTTCATAGTGCTGAAGGCACATTAGATGTTAATAATTACAATTTTGAAGCCTTGTTAGGTACTAAATTTAAAATGAACAAAGCTGCAAGAATTAAGACCTACGATTCTGGCTCTGCTCATGCAATGTTGTTAATGGCTTGCGATACAGACAAAGACGACAAACCAATAAAATGGCAATTTGAAAACTCATGGGGTAGCAGTCACGGACATAATGGGTATTTAACCTTCACTGACGAATGGTTTGACGAATATATGTTTAGAGTTGTTGTAAATAAAAAATTTATTGACGATAAGACTTTAAAACTTTTTGACCAAAAACCAATTTTATTGCCACCTTGGGATCCAATGTTCTCAAACGATAACTAACAACGACTTTATATGTGCGGAATTGTTGGAATATTGACTTTTGATAAGGCTAGTTCTGAATATGCAAAATATTTAGAAAAAAGCATCAGTACTTTAATAAAGAATAAAAATGAAAAACCAAACTTATTTATTGAAGACAATATTGCTTTTGCCAATTTAAAAAACACACAAAATCTTGATAATATTGCAATAAGCGATGACAAAAACTACTATTTAATACTTGAAGGCAATATTTTTAACACTGAAAATTTAAAAGAATTAATAAATAATACAGATAGAAGTAAATTAAAAACCGATGCAGAAATTTTACTTTTTCTTTTAATCGAACATGGCGAATCGATTATTGAAAAATTAAATGGAAATTTTGTATTTGCATTTTTTAATAAAACAACAAAAACTCTGATAGCTAGCAGAGACCACATAGGTTTTAAAAACTTGTTTTTTTATAAAGATGATGAAAAATTTATTTTCTCAACTGAATTAAAATCTATTTTGCAATTTGATATTCCAAAAGAAATTAATTCTGCGGCATTATTTTCATACCTACAACTGAATTATATTTTACCAAATATAAGTATCATTAAAAATATAAACAAACTTGGATATGGTAGTTTTTTAAAAATTAATAAGCAAGGACTTGAAATTAAAAACTATTATAAAATAACACCAAGTTTTAATCCTGAAAATTATGATAATTTTGAACTAGCTTCTTCTAAACTAAGACAACTGTTAAGTGATACTATTGAAAATAAATTAGCTAAATATCCTGATGCATCTTGTTTTTTGTCTGGTGGAATTGATTCTAGCGTAATTACAGCTTTAGCTTCCAAATTTAAAAAGAATTTGAATACTTTTTCTATAGGATATAAAGATGTAGATTTTTTTGATGAAACCCAATTTGCTGAAATAGTTGCACAAAAACATAAGACCAATCACACTAGTTTTAAAATTACAAATCAAGAGTTGCTAGACAATATTGACTCTGCTTTTGACAATTTTGACGAGCCGTTTGCCGATAGTTCTGCACTTGCTTTAAATATTTTAAGCAAACATGTTAGTCAACATTGTTCTGTAGTATTAAGTGGAGATGGAGCTGACGAGATGTTTGCAGGCTACAACAAACACTCTGCACATTTTCAAGCTAGTTATCCTGGAACAAAAGAAAAAATTGCAGCTAGTTTAAATCCAATTTGGAAAATAGTTCCAAAATCTAGAAGTTCAAAAATGTCGAATTTAGCACGACAATTAGATAGATTTGCTACTGGATATGGGCTGAGTCCTAACGATAGATATTGGTTTTGGGCTGCTATTGGAACAGAAGAATACGCAAAAAACATTTTAAAATTACAAATTGATTATTCTCAATTTTCAGCAAAAAAACACAAATTCATAAATAAAGATATTTGTTTAAAAGATATAAATAACATTTTACTAACCGACATGAACTTAGTTCTGCAAGGCGATATGCTTATCAAAGTTAGTACAATGGCTTCAGGAAATAGATTAAAAATATTAACTCCATTTTTAGATAAAAACATTATTGATTATTCGTTTAGTTTGCCATCACATTTTAAAATTAATTCCACAAGTAGAAAACGAATTCTAAAAAATGCATTTAATGATTTGCTTCCAGATGAAATTTTCAGTCGCCCTAAACATGGATTTGAAGTTCCTTTGCTAATGTGGTTTAAAAAAGATTTAAAACATTTGATTAACGATAAAATTTTATCTGAAGATTTTATTAATGAGCAAGGAATTTTCAACTACAAAGAAATTTCAAAACTAAAGCAAAAACTTAATTCTCCAAACCCACACGACAGTCCCGCAAAGATATGGGCAATTATAGTTTTTCAAAAATGGTGGATAAAACACATGTAAGTTATGGCAAAAGTTTTAAGAATTATCAATCGTTTTAATTTAGGAGGTCCAACATACAATGTTGCTTACCTCACTAAGTACTTAGCACCTGACTATGATACTCTCTTGGTTGGGGGCTCAAACACTAAAGACGAAGCTTGCTCAGATTATATTATCAAAAAACTTGGTATTCATGCAATTACTATCCCAGAAATGAGCAGAGAAATTGGCTACAATGATTTGATAGCATATGCAAAAATTAAAAATATAATAAAACGCTACAAACCCGATATAGTTCATACTCATGCATCAAAAGCCGGATATTTAGGAAGAAGAGCTGCCATAAGTTTAAAAGTGCCAGTTATAGTGCATACATTTCATGGACACATATTCCATTCATACTTTAACAAACAAGCAACATCGCTGTTTAAAAGCTTGGAACAAAGCCTAGCAAAAAAAACTGATGCTATAATTGCCATTAGTCCTATCCAAAAAGATGAATTATGTAATATTCATAAAATTGCACCAGAAGAAAAATTTAGAGTAATTCCATTAGGATTTGATTTGAATAGATTTCAAGAAAATTTACAAGAAAAAAGAAAAATATTTAGAACAAGATATAACTTAAAAGATGATGACATTGTAATTTCAAGTGTTGGACGTTTAGTACCAATAAAAAACCATCCATTATTTATAAAATCTGTCGCTAAAGTTAAAGAAAAAACAAATAAGAATGTTAAAGCTATAATTGTTGGTGATGGTGCCCTTCGCAAAGAATTTGTTGAGCTAGCACATTCTTTAAATTTGAATGTTTCTACACCCGAAAAAACAGAACCAAATCCCGATATAATTTTTACATCTTGGATAGAAGATGCTGACATAGTTTTTGCAGGCTCAGAAATTGCCGCATTAAGTTCATTTAACGAAGGTACTCCAGTATCATTAATTGAAGCTCAAGCATCTAATATCCCAGTTATATCAACAAATGTTGGCGGAGTTAAAGATATTATTATAGAAGGTAAAACAGGTTTACTTTGTGAAAATGACAATGTTGATGATTATGCCGAAAAACTTTTAACTTTAGTTGAAAACTCAAAATTAAGAGAAGAAATGTCTTTAAATGGCTGGGAATTCGTAAAAAATAAATTTCATTATTCCAGATTAGTCAATGATGTGAAATTACTCTATGACGAACTTCTACAAACTCACAAATAAAATAAAATACACAAGAAAATCATATCGTATTTTAAGATTCAATTAATTTAATTAATTTTGTGAGCCGAAATTTTAAAATTTTACTTGATGTTTACTTTATTTTTTAAAGAAATAAAAGAGTTTTTTAGCTCAGTAACAGGGTACCTTGTTGTAATAATTTTTTTGCTAATAAACTCAATGTTCTTGTGGATATTCAAAGGAGCTTTCAATATTTTTGACCTCGAAATGGCAAATATAGATAGCCTTTTTATAATTTCTCCTTGGGTATTTTTATTTTTGGTTCCAGCAATTACAATGAATATGTTTGCAGGAGAATATAAATCTGGAACTATGGAATTACTTTTAACACGTCCATTAACAGAATTTCAAATTGTTTTTGCAAAATATTTGGCTAGTGTAGTACTTGTATTAGTAGCACTTGCACCTACTATACTTTATTTATTTTCACTTTATTTTTTAGCTGACCCCATTGGCAATGTTGATTTCGGTGCCATTTTCGGCTCTTACATAGGATTGTTTTTCTTAGCTGCTATTTACTCAGCATTAGGAATATTTGCAAGCTCGTTAACAAAAAATACTATAATATCTTTTTTACTTGGATTATTATTTTGTTATGTATTTTTTCTTGGTTTCGAAAATCTTTCATACTTAATAAGTTCGGGAAAAGCCTCAAACTTCATTATTTCACTTGGAATAAACGACCACTATAGGTCTATGAGTCGTGGAGTAATTGACAGTCGCGATGTCGTTTATTTTTTATCGGTAATAAGTATATTTATTTTTGTAACAAAACTTAGATTAGAAAGTCGTAAATGGTAAATAGTATGGAAAATAATAAAAAAAATAAAACTTCTCGATCGGTTTTAAAAAAACAAAATATACTTCAAGCTATATTAATTTTAGTACTAATCATCGTATTCAACCTGTTGTCGTCAATGGTGTTTTTTAGATTGGACCTCACTAAAGAAAAAAGATTTTCGATAACAGAAACTTCAAAAAAAATATTAGATAACTTAGAAGATAAAATAATTATTGATGTTTACTTAGAAGGAGACGACTTGCCTGTTGAATTGCTTAGATACCAAAAAACTGTTAAAGAATTTTTAGACAATTTTAAGTCATACTCTAATAAAATCGAAGTTGTTTTTAAAAATCCTTTTGAGGACGACAATCCTGAACAAAATCGAGAAATTTATTTTCAATTATACGATAAAGGACTAAGTCCAACTTACATTAGCCAATCACAAGATATGGGGCGAAGTGAAAAAATGATTTTTGCTGGAGCACTTTTGAAATATGGAGAAAAAGAATTTCCAATAAATTTAATAAACAACAATTTAAGTTCTGGAAGCAATTATGTAGGTTTGTCCGAAACTGAATTAGAAAGAGATTTTATCCATGCTATTTGGATGTTAACAAACGACAAACTCAAAAAAATTGCTTTTCTAGATGGGCATAAAGAGCTTTCAGAATATCAAACTTACGACATAACGACCTCTCTTTCAAAATATTACCACATCGACAGAGTAATTATGAATCAAGTTTTAAATGCTTTAGACGGTTATGATGTAGTGGTGGTTGCTAAGCCAGAAGGATATTTTACAGAAAGAGATAAGTTTATCTTGGATCAATACATAATGCAAGGTGGTAAAATGATATGGTTAGTAGAATGGATGAAAATTGATATGGATTCTCTAAGTACTAAACCAATGCAAATGGCAATGCTAAACGATATAAACTTAGACGACCAATTATTTAATTATGGTGTTAGAATCAACCCTGATTTAATTCAAGATTTATCTTGTTTAAGTATTCCTGTTTATGTTAATACAGTTGACGGAAAACGACAATTTGAGCCTAGACCTTGGCCCTTTTTTCCAGTTATTGTACCCGACACATTATTAAATCATCAATTATTAAAAAACTTAGATATCATACGCACACATTTTGTTAGCTCCATAGATACTGTTGGAGAAAATCCAAAAATTAAGAAAACCATTCTTTTAAGAACTTCTAAATTTTCTAAAACCATGACTCACCCTGTAGAGGTAAATTTAGAAATAATGAGAAACGAACCAGAATTAAAAACTTTTAACAAACCAAACTTGCCAATAGCTGTTCTTTTGGAAGGGCAATTTAGATCTAACTTCGTAAATCGCTTATCAGATGAATTTGCAAACAATCCAGATTTTAAATTTATTCCAGAAAGTGAAGAAACTAAGATGATAGTAATTTCAGACGGAGATTTTATTAGAAACGAAGTTAGAGTAATGGGAAACAAACAACAACCCTATCCCTTGGGTGCTGACAAATATTATCCCGAACAATTTACGCCAGGAAATACCCAGTTTTTTGTAAACTGTGTTAATTATTTATGTGCTGACGATGATTTTATATCCTTACGTATGAGGGAAATCAAAATTAGAAAACTTAATAAAGCCGAACTTCGAGAAAATAAACAACACTGGCTTTATTTTAACTTAACACTTCCTATTTTGTCTATTATTATAATAGGTGTTGTTATTCTTTTTTCTAGAAAAATTAAATTTAACAAAAAACCTTTAAAAATTCATAAAACTTATTCTAAAAAATGAAAAAAACAAATTTAATATTACTCATAATAGTTTTAGTTTTAGTTATAGTTACTGCAAGTATATATTTTTTTCAGAACACAAGTAGTCAACCTGCTTACAGAGATTTTGCAATTAAAGATACTGCAAGCATTGATAAAATTTTTATTGCCGACAAAAACAGCAATACTGTTTTATTAGAAAGAAAAGATGGCTATTGGGAAGCAAATAAAAGTTTTGTAGCAAGAAGAGATTTGACAAACCTATTGTTAGAAACTTTTTACAGAATTGAAGTTAGTTCGCCTGTTCCTAATTCAAAATTAGACAAAGTTTTAAAAGACTTATCAGTTAGTGGTGTTAAATGTGAAATATATCAAAATGGAAAACTTTCAAAAACTTACTATATAGGTGGAGTTACAGATGACAACATTGGCTCATACATGATTATGGAAGGCTCTGACCAGCCGTTTATTGTGAGAATTCCTGGATTTAACGGTTTCTTAAATGTAAGATATAATACTAACCCAAACGAATGGAAAGAAAAACTTATTTTTAATTACAAAGTACAGGACATTGCCAAAGTTACAGTAGAATATTCAAATTCGCCTGATGAATCTTTTATTGCAATTAGTAAAGGTAATAATGAATTTGATTTAAAAGAAATAAATGGAAGTAAAGTTAAATTCGATTTCGACACAATAAAAGTAAAAACTTATATTTCATCATGCAAACTAATTGGCTTCGATGCTTATATTTCTGATTCTTTACAACAAGAAAAATACGACAGCCTTTCGGTTCTTCCATTTGTGGCAAAATACACCATTGAAGACATTCATGGAAACGCAAAAAGTTTTAAAACATATCTAAGACAAAATATAACAAAACTTTTAGATGACGAAGGAAACTTATACGAATGGGACATAGATTATTTATATGGAATCCTTGATGATAAAACTGTTGTTTTATTACAATATTATGTTATAGACCCCATAGCAACAGGCAAATACGAGTTTATTAAAAACACAGAAGAACATGATTATTAAAATACTTAACAAAGATTGTTCATAAAAAACTTAGTATTATAAGTAAAAATATAATAAAATATATTAAATTTAACCACAAATTAAAATTGAATGAATATGAATTTTGTAGTATCAAGCGCCAACCTTTTAGGACAATTGCAATTAGTAAGCAAAGTTGTTGTTAGCAAAAACGCTCTTCCAATTTTGGATAATTTACTTTTTGATATTAAAGACGGTATATTAACAGTTACAGGTAGTGACTTAGAGACTACCATTCAAACTAAAATAGAACTCACTTCATGCGAAGGAGAAGGTAGTATTGCTATAGACACTAAAAAAATATTAGAAATTTTAAAAGAATTGCCAGACCAACCATTAACTTTCCAAATTAATGTTGAAGAACAAAAAATAGACATTACTTCTTCAAATGGGCAATTCTCTATGACTGGTCAATTAGGTGATGATTTTCCTGTAATTCCTTCTATTAAATCGGAAAAAGAAAAGAAGTTTGACATAATGCCAGACATTTTATACGGTGGAATATCTTCTACTATTTTTGCAACTGGAGATGACGAACTAAGACCAATTATGAATGGAATTCTTATTGAATTTAAAAATGATAAAGTAAGTTTCGTTGCAACAGATGCTCATAAGTTAGTAAAATACTCTCGTAAAGAATTAAAAACAGATGAAGAAGTATCTTTTATATTGCCCAAAAAACCAGCAAATCTTATAAAAGGAATTTTACCTAAAGTTTTTTCTGATGTCGAACTAACTTTTGATGACAAAAATGCTTTATTCACTTTTGAAAACACAAAACTAATTTGCCGCTTAATTGAAGGAACTTATCCAAACTATGCTACAGTTATTCCTAAAGATAATCCAAACAAATTAATTGTGGATAGATTAGAATTATTTTCTTCTCTAAAAAGAGTTTCGATTTTTGCTAGCCAATCAAGTAGTTTAGTTGGCTTAGAATTTACTGGCAACACTTTAGAAATTAGTGCTAAAGACACAGACTATTCTGTTGCAGGTAACGAAACTATAAATTGTCAATATTTTGGTGACAATATGAAAATTGGTTTTAAATCTAACTTCTTAATGGAAATACTTAGCAACATTTCAACTCAAGAAGTAATTTTCGAATTATCAGACCCAACACGTGCAGGTATAATTTTACCTAAAGATAACGAAAATGAAAACGAAGATGTTTTAATGATATTAATGCCTATGATGCTAAACAATTAATTTTCATAACCATAAATAATCAGGGGCTTTATGCCCCTTTTTTATCTCACTATATATTTTATACTATGAATATTAAACTAAAAAAACCGATTGTATTTTTCGATCTCGAAACCACAGGTATTAATCCAGCAACAGATAGAATTGTTGAAATTTCTATTTTAAAAGTTTTTCCAAACGGAAATGAAACTATTAAAACTTTTTTAATAAACCCAGAAATAAACATACCAAGCGAAGCTAGTGCAATACACGGAATCACTAACGATGACGTTAAAGATGCTCCTACTTTTAAAATGTTAGCAAAAGAAATTGTAAGCTTAATGGACGATTCCGACCTTGCTGGTTACAATTCTAATAAATTTGACATACCTCTTTTAGCAGAAGAATTATTAAGAGCAGGTTCTGATTTTGACCTAAAAAAGCGAAATTTTATTGACGTAATGGTAATTTTTATGAAAAAAGAACCTAGAAATTTAGAAGCTGCCTACAAATTTTATTGCAATAAAGAACTCGAAAATGCTCACTCAGCTGAAGCCGATATAAAAGCAACTTATGAAGTTTTTAAAGCACAAACCCACCATTACGACGATCTAAATACTGATGTAGAAAGCATTTCAAAATATTCATCTCAAAATAAATATGTTGACTTTGCCGGACGATTAATACGCGATGAAAACGACAATGTTATTATAAATTTTGGAAAACATAAGGGAAAAAACATAAATCATGTTTTTGAAAAAGATACTGCTTATTACGATTGGATTCAAAAAAATGACTTCCCACTTTATACAAAAAAAATGTTTACAGAATTGTACATTAAATTTAAACAAAACAAATAAAATATTAAACTTAGCTCATATGCAACGTTACATTAGTGTTTTACTCCTAATTTTTATAACAAATCTAAGTTTTGCTCAAAATCACCAAACCCCAGATTGGTTGCAAGACTTGCCTTATAACACAAGTGAATATATCTATGCTATTGGTTTTAGCGATCCAAAAATGAGCGACAGTATCTTAGCAAAAAACTTAGCTTTAAACAGAGCTTTGGCAATTGCTGTTATGGTAAACCAATCACAAGTTTCGTATGCCTCAGATTTTTATGAAGCAAAATCAGAAGAACACAGATGGTATATTACAAAAGAATCATTTGAAGAATTTGGAAAAATTAAAGCAAGTGCATATGTTAATAATAATTACGAAATTGTAAAATCAGAAACTAATAGTAACGGTGAGTTAATAATACTATTAAAGTTTTTCCCCTCTCAAGAAAAAGGTGTAGAACATAATTTTAATATAGAAATTGAATATTATAGTCAAGTTTTTGAATTAAGTAATACAAGAGCACTTGAACATTTTAGGAATATAATGTTAAATACTTGTTGGACAAACTTAAAAACAAAAGATAGCCTTAAAACTTATTACGAACTTTCTAATTACAATAATTACATAAATATAAAAGAATCCTATGGCACACTAGAAATAGAGGCTCCTAGATTTCATTATAATTACAAACCTAGTTTAGCAAATAAAATTGATTTTAAAGATTTTAGTTCTTACTCTCCTTTGCAAAAAGGACTTTGGCAATCATATTTAGACTCATACACTCAAAGTATATTTAACATTAATAAAAACCATTCCTCCAAAATAGGCACTATCCAAGACGAATTTAAAAGAAGCAAAAACACATATGATTCTCAACAAGGGCAAGGGCAAAAAACAGAAAGTTTAACTAGAAACACTTTAAGGAATACTCTAAATTTTGAACTTGGCGGGATAGAAATATACAACAACTATTTATATAACAGAGTGTATTTACAAAATAAAAGACCATCATATAGTAATGTAAATTCTTCCCAAATTAAAAACGAAAATAGCAACAATGCAAAAGATAAAAAATCAAAAGAATGGTTTTTTAAAAGATGGTTTAAGAAAAAATCATAAGTCTCCGACCCATTAAACAAAAATAATAACAACTGTGATAAATTAATATCAAAGTTTAGAAGCAATATCTTTTAGTTAGATATTTTCTAAACTATAATTAAAAACAAATAATCTAAATTAATTTAACACTTAATTTTCTTCCTCTGTTTCTAAATCTTGTTCTTCAAAATATTCGGGTTTCTGTTCTTTAATATAACTCAAAGCCTGCTCATATCCTTCTATAAATTTACCAAAATCTTCCTTATATAAAAAGATTTTATGTTTCTGAAAATGAGAGTTCCCGTCCTGTTTTCCGCATTGGGACACCCAAAAAAATAATTCATTAATAATTTTATAAG
>DAONZU010000033.1:7529-21568 GCA_035406965.1 Bacteroidales bacterium | reverse complement strand
GTGTAATGCCAAACAGTTTTAACTTCTTCAAAATTTTTGTCAAGAAGTCTTATCCAATAACGATTTATTAAAATTAAATGCTCGGGGCTAGAAGTAACAGCTTCAAACATATTTTCTTCGGGGTAAAGTCTTTCCCAATTTCCGTTGTTGTAAACTACTAAAGTGTCTGCATCGTCTTGTGTAGAATTGTGGTAATTAGCAATAATTTTTCCATCAAAAATTGTAAGACTAGAAAATTCTTTCCTTTCGAGCCATTTAAATTCATTAGGCAAATTTTGTTGGGTAATTATTTCCCAATTTGAGAAATCAACTAGTTTATTATCAAATTTACCTTTATAAATTCCTATATCTGTAGCTGCGTAAATGTATTCTCCATCATTATCTAGGGCATTAACTTTAACATAAGCTCCATTTTCGCCTATATACCAAGTTCCTCTAAATTCTTTACGTTTTAGGTCTAGTTCAATAATTGCAAAACCGCAAGCTAAATATGCATAATCTCCATTTAGACTAATGTCATAAATTGTTTTATCTCCGTTGATAAATTTACGCTTTAAGTCTCCTATATTAGTAATTGTTTTATCTTTTACTAGGTCAATATTTCCATTTGTATATGCAATAATAAAAGTGTCGAATTTTTCGCTATATTTTACTGTACTTACTCCTGCATCACTAAATCCGTTTATTTTATTTAGTTTTTCCAATTCTTTAGTATTTTTATCAAAACGCATTAGTCCGACATTAGTACTCATGTAAATTTCATTTTCTGATACAGCCAAGCTTGTGCCGTAATTATAGGGTAAATGATCTCGCCATTGTCCTACAGCAACTTGAGCGGTAGAGAAAAATGACAAAATCATCAAACAAAAAATGCTTAGTATATAATTTATTTTGTTCATTACTATCTATTGTATTATTTTATTATAAACATAAAAACAAAGAATTTATTTTAAATCTACTTCATAATGTTTTAAAAAATTAAAGAGTTTTTCAAAAGCTTGTGCTCTGTGCGAAATTGTATTTTTTATATTTAGCGGAAGTTCTGCAAAAGTTTTTTCAAAACCTAAAGGCACAAAAACAGGATCGTATCCAAAGCCATTTTCGCCTTTTAATTCATCAATAATTTCACCTTTTACTGTTCCTTCAAACAAATATTCTTTTCCGTCTAAAATTAAAGCAACTACAGTTCTAAACTGTGCCGAGCGATTTGCATAATTTTTTAATTCTTTAAGTAATTTTCTGATGTTGTCAATAGATGATTTTTCTTCTCCTGCATATCTTGCAGACAAAATTCCAGGTGCTCCATTAAGGATTTCAACTTCTAAACCAGTATCATCTGCGAAACAATTTTTTCCAGTTTTTTCATACAAATATCTTGCTTTTTGAAGCGCATTACCCTCTAGAGTATTTTGTGTTTCGGGAAGTTCTTCGGTAATTCCAAACTCGTCAATTCCAACAATATTGAATTTATTATTTGCAATATGTCTTACTTCTTTTAATTTGTTTGGATTATTTGTTGCAAATATGAAGTTTGTATTCATTTTTAAAAGTGTATATTATACATTATTTGTCTTATAACTTCTGGAAAATATAATTCAACAACTGTTTGTTTGTCGTCTAAATTAAAAGGTAATTTAGTGATTCCAAAACTATTATGTATCATTTGCCCTTTAGTGTTATATATTGAAAAATGAACTTTTAAGTTTCTTTCAGCTTTAGTATTTCCACTCAAATAAGGGTCTCCATAATTTCCAACTATCTCGAATTGATTTATAAATAAAAATAGGTCAACATTTCGTCTTGTAGCTATTTCTTCAAGTGCTTCGGGTTGATGAAACACAATGTTTAAGCTCATGTCTTGGGTTGTTTGTCGTCTGCTTACAATTTCGCCATTGTGTATTTTAGCATTATAGTCTTTAGTTTCTTCTAATCTTCGTTGTAGTTCTTTTTCTTCTTTTTTCTTAGCAAAAAAAGATTTCTTCTTATTTTCTTCAGGATTTTCAGGTGCATTTTTTGTTGCTAAAACTAATTCGTAAGAAATTAAAGAATATAAAGTACTAATATCTTCTTGGTCAATTCTGGTATTGTCTGAAAATAGACTCACAACGCTACAAGAATCCATTAGTGCATTATGAAGTTGAAGATTAAATTGATATCTAAAATATTGCATCAACTCGTCGTGGTTAGATCTTTCGTTTTTTAACATAATTGCTGTAGCATCGTTCACATATATTCTTGGGTCGAAAGGCACTAGCAAAACTCTTTTTTCTGAAGGAGCAGAATTAGAAAAATCTAAATATTCCTGAGCATTAAGGCTCAAAAAACTTGAATTTAAAAGTAGTAAAGCAAAAATTATTTTTCTCATAATTTTATTAAAATTTAAACTAACAACCTGACTCAAAACAAGTTAATAATATCATTTCCAATTACAAAAACCATTAAAGCAAGTAAAATTAACATTCCAATAATTTGTACAATTCCCATAAACTTGTCGGACAATTTTCGTCCTGTAATAACTTCTATTACAAGGAATAGTGCATGTCCTCCGTCTAAGGCAGGGATAGGTAGAATATTTATAAAAGCTAATATCATAGATATAATACCTGTTAATCTCCAGAATTTAGCCCAATCCCAAACAGCTCCATAAACTTTTGCAATTCCTATAGGTCCTTGTAAGCTTTCTCTAACTTTTTCTTTTCCAGAAAATATCAAGCCATATCCTTTTATATTTGCATTAACAGTTTCGAAAGCATCTTTCCAGCCATATAAAAGCGCAGTGCCAAAATTATATTTTGCACCTGTAAATGTTGGTGAGCTTGCATATATCCCTAGCTTAGCTGTGCTATCAATAAAAATATCTAAACTATCTATTTTGCCATTATTATCAAAAACAAAACTAAGTTCTCTATTTTTGTTATAATGTAAAATTTCTCTTAACTGCCCAAAGGATTTTATCTTCTCACGATTTATTGATAAAATTTTACTGCCCTTTTTTAAATTTAATTCGGATATTGGCATATCATCAACACAACTGTCTATGCTAAAGCTAAAGTTATCAAGACTTATGAAAAGTCCTCCATTTTTTAGATATGAGTATAGAGTGTCGGGGATAGCAATTTCCTTAGTTTGTCCGTATCTCTCAACGGTAATAGATTTTGCAAAAAACAATTTACTTGAAAACACATCTTCGTATCTTTGTGTTGATTTCCCATCAATTGCAATTATTTTATCTCCTGTTTCAAAACCTAAATATCTTGCATAAGGATAAGCGTAAATTCCTTGTTCCACATTTTTTACTGGTAAATATTCCTTTGTATAAACCATATGTGAAAAACTTAGAATTAAAATACCAGCAATAACGTTCATAAAAACTCCTGCTAACATTACGATTAGTCTTTGCCATGCAGGTTTGCTTCTAAATTCCCATTCTTTTGGTTCTTGCTTCATTTGTTCGGTATCCATTGATTCGTCAATCATACCTGCAATTTTTACATAACCACCTAATGGTAGCCAACCGAAACCAAATTCTGTATCTCCAATTTTTTTACTCCATATTTTAAATCCAGCATCAAAAAATATAAAGAATTTTGTTACTTTGATGCCGAACATTCTTGCTGCAAGAAAATGTCCCAACTCGTGAATGACAACTAAAAGCGTTAATGACAATAATAGTTGTCCTGCCATTATTAATCCACCCATTATTTTATCTTTTTATATAATTCAAATGTTTTTTTTCTTGTTATATTGTCTATGTTCACACAATCTTCTAAACTTGGATTGTTAATAAATTCTATTGTTGCCAAACTTTCTTCTATTAAATCAGAAATTTCTACAAATGAAATTTTTTCTTGTAAAAATAATTCTACAGCTATTTCGTTGGCTGCGTTCATAACACAAGGCGAAGTTCCACCTGTATTTAGGCAATCTATAGCAATTTGTAAATTTCTAAATGTTTTCAAATCTGGTTGTTCGAAAGTTAAATTTTCAAAATCTTTGAAAGAAAATCTATGTTTATTGGAAACACTGCGATTTGGAAAATCTAGAGCATATTGAATTGGGATTCTCATATTTGGCACTCCTAGCTGAGCTTTTAATGAACCATCAACGAACTCAACTAAAGAATGAATTACGGATTGAGGGTGTATTACAACTTCAATATTTTTGGCATCAATTCCAAAAAGCCAGTGAGCTTCTATTAGTTCTAATCCTTTGTTCATTAAACTTGCGGAGTCAATAGTAACTTTACTGCCCATGCTCCAGTTTGGATGTTTAAGCGCTTGTTCTGGCTTAACTTTTTTAAGAAAGTCAATATTTTTTCCTCTGAAAGGACCTCCCGAAGCAGTTAGAATTAATTTGTCAATATTTTTAAGATTTTCTCCAATTAAGCATTGAAATATTGCAGAATGTTCCGAATCAACAGGGATAATTTGTGATTTGCTATTTTCTAGTAGCTTATTTATTATATGTCCTGCTACAACTAGGGTTTCTTTGTTTGATAGAGCTATTGTTTTGTTTGCTTCTATGGCTTTTATGGTTGGCAAAAGACCTGCAAAACCTACCATAGCAGTTAGAACAATGTCAACACAATCCATTTGCACAACTTGCTCTATAGATTTTGCTCCAGCAAAAACTTTTATAGGCAAATGACTGATGGCATTTTTTAATTTTTCGTAATGTTTTTCATTTGCTATGATTACTATATTTGGCTGAAACTCAATGGCTTGTTTAATTAGTAAATCCACATTATTGTTTGCAACTAAAACTTCAGCTTGAAATTTGTCGGGATAGTCGCTAATAATTTTTAAAGCTTGAGTCCCAATTGAGCCTGTTGACCCCAAAACTGCTATATTTTTTAGTTTTTTCATTGGAATTGTATATAGTTTTCGGGATTTATTGATTTACCATTTTGCCATAATTCGAAATGCAAATGAGGACCCGAGCTGTTTTCGCCAGAATTTCCATAGTTAGCTATAATTTGACCAGTTGCAACTTTGTCTCCTTCTTTTACTAAACTTGATTTTGCATGTTTATAAACCGAGATTAAATTAGATTTATGCTGAATAATTATGGTATAACCGTTTTCTATGGTATAAGCAGATGAAATTACTGTCCCACGATATGTTGCTTTTATTGCTTCGTCACTTATGGTGGCTATATCAATTCCAAAATGATTTTGAGAAGGTGAATATTTTGAAACTACTATTCCTTTTATTGGCTCAACAATATTAGGAAATTCTTCTTTTGGAACAACAAAATCTGTGTCATCGTCTATTTTTATTCTTGGCTTTGTGGGATTATTAAAATCAATAATTTGTTGTTCGCTTAAATTTTGAACAGGTACAACAAAATCTTCATCTATTGGAATATCATTAAAAACAAGGTCTTGTATCATTTTTAAATACCTATCTTTCATTTCCAATTCATGCATTAAGCTATCTGTTTTAATAGCATTTTCATAAATTAGTTTTTTCGTTTCTTTGTCAGGATAGCCAGGAATCATTTGTTTTATAGGCGTGTAAATTACAAAAACAGATAAAATTGCAAATAAAACTACTATGACTCCGAAAATAAAAAATGTAAAACCTAAACGGTTGAACCTAAATTTTCTAATAGTATCATAAGTTTTTCCATGATATACTACAAGTTGAAAACTTTTTCTAAACCAATTTGATATTTTGTTTCTTTTTTTATCCATTTCGAGTGCAAATATAGTTGATTTTGTGAAATGTCTATACTTGAGCTATGGCAAATTTTTAAAATAAATTTGTTAATTCTTTAGTGTATGGAAAAACAATGTTGAAAAATTTTAAAATAAATTTATATAAAACAGACTTGTCCCATATTGTTGGTTCAAAGATACCTGCTTTTTCGTTTATTCTATTTACAAAAAACAATAATCCACCAAGAATTAAACTAACTTTTAGAATTGCAAAAACTGCACCTCCAGTTTTGTTTAGCCATTGAAGTTTTATTAGTTTAATAAATCTATCTAATAGGTGAGAAAACATAAAAACTACTACAACTGTGGCAATAAAAATAATTGCAAAAGCAAATATTGGTAAATATTCTGCGTAAGAACTTGCTTTATCTTCAAGAATAGGTATTAACTTTACATAAAATTTTATAGCAAGAAAAATACCGAGTGTTAAAGCTAAAAGGCTTGCAAGTTCTTTTATTAATCCATTCTTAACACCTTTAAAGATGAAATAAATAAAGATTAAAAGAAATATAATATCAATAAAAAACATAACTTAAAAATTTGGATAAAAATAATTTTTTTTATCTTCGCAACAAAATGTCGTTAATAAATTCTATAGTAAGTTTAATAAATTATAATCGTTTAGCAGAAATCGATTATTTTCGTAAACATCCATTTGAGGTGCAAGAAAAAGTATTGGCAGATTTATTAAAAAAATGTGCTTTTACTGAAATCGGAAAGAAATATAATTTAGATGAAGTAAAAAATGCTGTGGATTTTTCTAATAAAATGCCTTTGCATGATTATGATACTTTAAAGCCTTATATCGATGAAACTATGCATGGGGCAGAAAACATCCTTTGGCCCGGAAAGACTAAATGGTTTTCAAAATCTAGCGGAACAACTTCGGATAGAAGCAAATTTATTCCTATTTCAAAGGAGGCTTTAGAAGATTGTCATTTTAGAAGTGGAAAAGACATTTTTATGCTTTATGCAGACAGATATCCTGAGTCTCAGGTTTTTGTTGGAAAAACATTGTCTATTGGAGGTTCAACTGATGTAAATGCAAATGATTCAGATTCTTATTATGGTGATTTGTCGGCTATTTTAATAAAAAACTTACCTTTTTGGACTTATTTTAACAGAGTTCCTAAAAGCGATATTGCATTAATAGACGATTGGGAGGTTAAGTTAGAAAAAATTGTTGAAACAACTTATAATAAGAATGTTACCTGTTTAGTTGGAATCCCTACTTGGTTTTTAGTTTTAATAAAAAAAGTTTTAAGCTATACCGGTAAAAGTAATATTCTTGAAGTTTGGCCCAATTTAGAGTTGTTTGTTCATGGTGCAGTTAATTTTTCTCCTTATCGTGAAACTTTTCGCAATTTAATTCCTAATCCTTCTATGATTTATATGGAAACATATAATGCTTCTGAGGGATTTTTTGCTATTCAAGACGAAACGTCAAGTAATCCTCTGTTGAGTAATGAGGGGCTTTTACTAATGTTAGATTATGGAATTTATTACGAATTTATTGAACTTTCAGATTATTTGGCAGGTAGATACAACGCTGTGCCTTTAGAAGGCGTTGAATGCGGTGTGAATTATGCTATGGTAATAACTACTAATGCCGGTTTGTGGCGTTATATTATTGGCGATACTGTAAGTTTTGTTTCAAAAAATCCGTATAAACTTAAAATAACAGGTCGCACAAAGCATTTTGTGAACGCTTTTGGCGAAGAAGTAATAATGGATAATGCTCAAATTGCTCTTGATCATGCCTGCAAACTAACAGGAGCACAAGTTAGAGAATTTACTGTAGCAGCAATATTTTATCCTCAAAATTTTACATCGGAAGGGGCTCATCAATGGTTGCTTGAATTTGAACAAAAACCAAATAATTTACAAAAATTTGTTCAAGCTTTAGATTCTAAATTACGTGAAGTAAATTCTGATTATGATGCTAAACGATTTAACGACTTAGCATTAGCAATGCCCGAAATTATTGTTCTTGATGAAGGTAGCTTCTTTGCTTGGATGGGCAGAAGAGGAAAACTTGGTGGACAACATAAAGTTCCGCGTTTGTCGAATACACGCGAGTATGTTGATGATTTACTCAAGCATAGCAAGGTGATAGAAAAAATCGTAAATTTAAAAGGTTAATTTAAAATTAATAGGCTAAATGCCATAATTGCCATTCCAATTACAACTCCATAAGTTGGTATATGATGATTTCCGTATTTTTGAGCACCCGGCAATAATTCATCAAAAGAAATAAAAACCATAATTCCTGCGGTTATTGCGAAGCTTATTCCTAATACAACATCGTTTATAAAAGGCATTATAATTAAATATGCGATAATTGCTCCAAGTGGCTCGGCTAAGCCCGATAAAAAAGAAAGTCGCATTGCTTTGGATTTAGAACCTGTAGCATAATATATAGGAACAGCCACAGCAATTCCTTCGGGGATATTGTGAATGGCAATAGCAAGTGCAACAGGAATTCCGGTTTCTATATTTGAATATGCTGCCATAAAAGTTGCAATTCCTTCAGGAAAATTATGTACAGTAATTGCTATTGCAGTAATAACACCTAATCTGTGAAGTTTTGACTTATCAACTTCCTTATTCATACTTTCAACAAAACGAACTTCGTGTGGGTTATCTTTTTCTGGAACAAGTTTGTCGATTATTAAACTTATGGCTATTCCAACAAAAAAGGCGAGGACTGAATACCAGGTTCCTGCTTTTGCATACTCATTTTCTAAAAGTTCAAAAGCTTTAGGAAGCATTTCTACAAAAGACACATAAATCATTACTCCAGCCGAAAGTCCTAAACTAAACGAAAGCATTTTAGTGTTAGTCTTTTTTGCAAAAAACGAAATAAGTGAGCCTATGCCAGTAGAAAGTCCAGCAATCAGAGTTAAAGAAAATGCTATTAGTACTGTTTTGTCCATAAAATTATTTTAGAAACAAATTTATTTAGCAAATTGTTCCCAAAATTTAAAATTTGTATTTCTTTCAATTTTTCTTTCAACCAGCCAAGGAAGTTTATACCAAAAGTCTATGTTTGTGATTTTTTCTAATTCTCGAATAGAAAGAGTATAGTTAAAAATATCTTTATTTTGAGCTTTTTCGTTAGGTATTAGAAAAGCTATCCCAGAAATTAGAGTGTCGGAATGATATAAAATTGTTTTATAAAAATATTTGGGAACGCTAACTTTATTTTCGCCTATATATTCTAAATTGTTTTCCAACACAGGACCTGTAACAACGTAAACACAACCTAATTCTGAGCTTGTTGTTCTAACATAAGTTTCTAAATTTTTCCAAATTCCGCGATTAAAAGATGGTTCTTGTGGGCTCATGTTACTGTAGTAGAAAGTTTCTTTCATTGCTGTTTCATCAAAACTCATGTCGGCGGCGGGCAATAAATGTCCTCTATCATATCCAGAACCTTTGTAGTCTTTGTCGTTAGCAGTTCCTGTTGCAACAAGAGGGTCTGGCATAAATTTGCTTGAGCGTTCTGCTTCGCCTGTTATCATATAATCTTCTAGTGCATATGCTACCCATTTTGATTGTTCGTGTTCTTCGCTGTAAACAAAACAATAATGGGTATGGCAAAGTTTAGTTTCGTTTTTGTTTACGGCAGGTAAAAGAGAGTTTGTAATTTTACAATTTTGCGAATAGGTGTTAGAATAAACAAAAAACGAAAGTAAAAAAACGATTGAAAGTTTAAACAAGTTTTTCATTTGTTTAAAAGTTTGTTGGTTGTTGATTTCTCATGGCACCACCCACAATGTCTTCAAAAGCGACAAACATCATGCAAGTAGTTATAGGAAGTGTAAATAAAACACCTACACCACAGGCTAAAATTCCTGCACAATTTATTAAAAAAAGAATAATTAAAAATCCGAAAAATGACCACCAATTTTTTGTAATAATTTTTCTGCTTAATTCCATTGCAGTCCAGAAATCATAATTGAAAAAAATAATAAACATATTTGCAAATGAGTATGATACAGCAAGATACATTCCTGGAACAATTAGTAAAAGTAATCCAACGGCAATAAATATTGAGCTTACGATATTTAAAAGTACTAAAGGTAGAAAAAAGTTAAACCCATTAAAAAAGTCGGCAAATTTTGGTGTGTTGCCTCTTATTACATCGTTTGCCACAAGAAAAAATCCAGCAATCAAAGGTGCTTGTAGTAAACTTAAAACATTTCCCAGATATATAAGTGGTGGGGCGGTTGCAATAGCGGCAACACCAAAAATAATTAAATAAAATCCAAAAAATCCGTTAGAGTACTTTTTAAAAAGCTCAAACCCTTCGTTTAGGTATTTTTTGATTTTTACTTCATAACCATTGTTAATTAAGTCATTAAAAGCTTGATTGTATTCCATAATTTTTAGTTTTTTTGAACGTAAAAATAATATTTTTATTCATAAACTGCCGAATTACCACTAACCAAATCAATATATTTTAATGATGGCGATTCAACAAAATCTATATTTGTGTATTTACACCATATCTTATCAACTTTTTCTATAGTTTTTTTGTCAGCACACACAGGGTTGGGCCATTTTCTTTGAAAATTATTTTCTTTTAAATTTTTTGAACTTGCATTTATTAAAATAAAATCGTCTTCAATTTTGACATCATAATTTGGGTCTATGTTGTTTAGAATTAGCCAAAGAGCTGTGTGATTATCTTTTATAGCTTCTGGTTTGTCAACAATTATATTTATTCCAGTAAGTTTTTTAGTTTTATCAAATTCAGAATTTTTTATAAAATTTATTTTTCTATTTTCTATTTTTTCATTTTGAGGATTTGTGGCATCAATTAAAATTTTGCCACCAAATGCGTATGTGTATGCCGAATGGTCTAAAACATCAGCAGGACCTTTGGTGAAAATTGTATTTATTTTTAAATCTTTTATTTTTAATAATGTTTCAAAAACTTGCTTATCGTCTTGAATATCAGCATTTTCGTTAAAGCAAATAATTGTTTTTGAAAACATCATCTGTCCTGCACCAAGCAAGGCGTTCATAATTTTAATTGCTTGTCCTTTATAAGTGGTTTTTGCTTTTACCAACACTAAATTATGTGCTACTCCATAGTCTGGCAATCTAATGTCTAAAACTTCTGGAGCTATTGCAATTTGGATTGGTTTTAAAAATATTCTTTCTGTTGCTTTTGAGAGATAAAAATCTTCCATTGGCGGTATTCCTACAATTGTAGCTGGATAAATAGGTTTTTTTCTGTGAGTTATGCAAGTTACATGAAATTTTGGATAATAATCAGCAAGTGAATAAAAACCTGTATGGTCGCCAAATGGTCCTTCAAGTGCAAGTTCTTCGTTAGGGTCTATATAGCCTTCAATTACAAAATCAGCATCTTCGGGAATATAAATATCGTTGGTAATAGATTTTACTAATTTTACATTTTTGTTTTTTAAAAATCCTGCTAAAATAAATTCGTCTATATCTTGTGGAAGTGGAGCGCTGGCACAATAAGTTAAGATTGGGTCTCCGCCTAAAACAACTGAAATAGGCATTTCTTTATTTAGTTTTTTATATTTTTCAAAATGTGCAGCTCCGCCTTTATGCAAATGCCAATGCATTCCTGTTGTTTTATTGTCAAAAACTTGCATTCTGTACATTCCAATATTTCTAATTTTTGTTTCGGGGTCTTCGCTTATAACTAAAGGCAAAGTAATGAACCTTCCGCCGTCATGTTTCCAACATTTTAAAATAGGAAGTTTTGATAAATCAGGATTTTCCATAATTACTTCTTGGCATTTTCCTTTTGACTTTAGTTTTTTGGGCATCCATTTTTTTAATTTTTTTAGTTCAGATAAAACCGATAGCTTTTCAGAAAAAGTTTGTGGTGGATGTATTATATTTTTAAAAAGTAAGTCAATTTTTTGCGATGGTTCTTCCCAATTTTTTATTCCTAATATTGAAAACATTCTTTTTTCTGAGCCAAAATGATTTATTAATAATGGAAAATCTGTACCTGTATTTTCAAAAAATAAGGCTTTGCCTCCTTTTGAGAGTTTCATCATTCTGTCTGCAAATTCTGTGATTTCAAGTTCGGGATTTACAAATTCATTTATTCTAATTAATTCGCCTTCTTTCTCGAATTTTGACACTAATATTTCTAAAGGGCTCTTGTTCATTTATTCTATTTAACAAAGACGCAATATAATAAAATTAAGAATAAATGATTTGAAAATGTAATATAATTTTTACAGGACAGTAATGATTCTTTATTTAATTTTTATTATTTTTGGCGGTGAAAAAGTGAAGATTTTTATGAAGAATTATGTAATATTTATTTTAATCGTTTTGTGCGCTAGTCAAGGAATTTATTCACAAAACAAACTTCCATATCCTGTTATTTTTGTTCATGGGCTTGCAGGTAGTGAAAAAACATTTGCTACTAGTATGGAATTTTTACGAGACACTTATCAACTTGGGGATATTAATGTGTTTGATGCTGTTTTAAATGCTGACAATAATCTAGAAACTGCCTTGATGGAAAATGATGTGAAATGGGAAAATTTCGTTTTTAATGATAAAGTTATCTATCTTGGACCTAGGAATTATACAGACAGTATGGACGATTATGTTCAAGAATGGACAGAATCCAGCATTTTTGCAATAAATTTCAAAGAAGAAAATATAAAAGGTGCAAAAGGATTTTTTAACGATTATTTTGATCAAAGCAATCAATCAGCAATATACAAACAAGGCTATGCTCTGAGTAAAATGATACAAGAAGTTCTTGATTTTACAGGTGCTGACAAAGTTATTTTAGTAGGTCATTCTATGGGAGGCTTATGTATCAGAGAATATTTGCAAAGGACTGACGAAAATGGTGTTCATGTAAATTGGATTGACCCTACAGTTGCAGATGGACATAAAGTAGCAAGAGTAGCAACATTTGGCACTCCGCATTTAGGTTCTAATACATCGCCAGACCCAACTAAATCTGATATTCCTCACGCACAAGGAAAATCAGAAGCAAACCGAGACTTGCTTTGGAAATACGATTCTTATACCTTTTGCGACACATATCCACAGGGAATTTATTTATTTGGAGGAAATGAGAATTGTATCGCGGGTGAAAGTGGGCTTTTCGGGAACTCAACTTTTGATAATGTTGATATAAATTGTAACGGAAGTCAAACTGATGACATAATTGGAATTAATGAAGGACCAGATAGCCAGTCATATAATCCAGAAATGCCTCTGCCACTGAATATCAAATATACATATATGACTTCTATATGGATTGGTTGGGACATAGGTTTGATAGGTGATGGTGCTGTGGATATTAACAAGCAATGGCTCTACGACCAAGATAGAAATCCTGTTCCTTTGGGTATTACTGACACCTTACTCACCGATGTCTTTCATACAAGCGAAGGTAGTGATTATTACACACTTATCCGTGGACTTGACGAACCTAATCAATTTCAACTTGCTTATACTTTAGAACCTGATAATGAAATAATTGGTTTTGTTACTTTTCAACAAAATGGAGTAGAAATTGACGAAGACGTATTTAAACTTAAATCTGGCAATAATAATGCAATAGCCTTTATTTTTAATGGCGAATCTTCAGGTGTAAACACAATACAATTTTATGATTTAAACGAGAATCTAATTCAGTCTAAAACAATTACTAATTTTGTTGATACTACTATTATTAATATTCCAGCAAATGATGATGGTATTTATGCAAAACTAATTGGAACAGCAAGTTCAACAACTTGGGAAAATCCATATAAAATCTATTTTACACCTTATGAAATAACAGGAATTGAAAATTACAAAAATACTTCAGTAAGTGTTTTTCCAAATCCTTCAAATGGGATATGCGAATTTAGTTTAATGAATATTTCAGATTGTCATATCAAAATATTTAATACTAATGGTGTTGAAGTTTTTCGCTCAGAAATTACAAACCAGAAAGAATTAGATTTAAGTTTTTTGTCTAATGGTATTTATACTATAAAATTTGATTTTGATTCAGGTAGTTTAATTCAAAAGTTAGTGATTATACGTTGAGAAATATTGTCAACTCTAAATTTTATTCGCAATTAGTAGTCCTAGAAAAGTAAATGTTAAGCAAATTATTACGCTTAGAGCAATGTATAAGAAACTTGTTGTGTGATTTCCTGTTTGCAAAAGATTGAGAGTTTCGTTGCTAAATGTTGAAAATGTGCTAAATCCACCACAAAAGCCTACAACCCAAAACATTTTAGCAGATGCTGAAATAATTTGTTTGCTATCTGCTAAGCCAATTACAAAACCTACAATAAAACAG
>DAONZU010000033.1:5029-7429 GCA_035406965.1 Bacteroidales bacterium | reverse complement strand
TATTGGCTATGTTTGTGTTTGATAAGAAATTTGTGCAAAATTATTAAAAGCCATATTCTATTGTAAAGGTAATCTTTTCCTAATTTGAATTCTTTTACAAGTTTTTGAACTTCGGAAAATTCTATAATATTAAACTCGTTTATAACGCTTTCGTTTAAATAATCTTTTATCAAAAATGCTAAATCTGTGTTAAGCCATTTTTTTAGTGGCATTGCGAATCCAGATTTAGGTCTGTCGAAAAATTCTCTCGGAAGATATTCGTATAAAATTTCTTTTAATAAAAACTTAGGGATATTTTTCGAGTTTTTTAATTTGGGGTCTATGTTTAGAGCGAGTTCAACAACTCTGTGGTCTAGCAAAGGAACTCTAGTTTCTAATCCATAACGCATTGATGCTCTGTCTATTTTGACTAGCAAGTCATCTTTTAAATAATATTTTAAATCGAAAATTGCTTGAGCTTCTTCGGGTGTGAGTTTTCTTACAAAGTTAGAATAATCTTGTTCTAAACTGTTATCAAAGATAAGGTCTGGGTTTAAAACTTTTTTAAGTTCTTTTTCGCTAAAAAAGTATTGTTCTTGCGAGAAAATATGCGATTTTAGCGTGTCTTTATTTTTATATTTAAAAAGGTATGAGGCTCTTTTGCTTCTGTTGCTAGGTGATAGTTCTAAAATTGTAGCAAAAACATTTTTAAAGTTTTTATATGGGAATTTGTCAAGTCTTTTTGCCCATATATAAGCTCCGTATCCATGAAAGAGTTCATCGCCACCGTCTCCCGACAATACCACTCCAACCGTTTGTTTTGCAAATTTAGACAGAAGCATTGATGGGATTGCAGAAGAGTCTGCAAAAGGCTCATCATAAAAGTCGAGCATATCAAGGATAATGTTTTTTGCATCGTCTTCAGAAACTATGTATTGATGGTGATTTGTTCCTAAATAATCGGCAATTTGCTTTGCATATTTAGATTCATCAAATTTAGGGTCATTAAAACCAATAGAAAAAGTGTCTATTTTTTGCGAATGAGTTTTTGCAGCAATTGCAGTAACTAGGCTAGAGTCTATTCCTCCACTCAAAAAAGTTCCAAATGGTACGTCGCTAAGCAGAGTCATCGAAACAGATGATTTTATTAGTGAGTGAACTCTTTCTTTTGCTTCGTGGAAGTCGGTTATTACATTTCTTCTTATACACCCTTCAATATTCCAGTACGATTCTAATCTAAAGCCATTTTGCGAAACTATTCCAATTTGTCCGCTAGGGAATTTTCTAATATTGGTGTATATTGTGTTTGGCTCTGGAATATAGCCTAAATGCAAAAATTCATAGATAGCAAAATTGTTTAGTTGTCTTTCTTCGCGTATCTGCTTTACTTGTAATAAGGATTTAATTTCTGAACCAAAAGCAAAATTTTTACCGTCCCAATAATAGTACAATGGTTTTATTCCCATTCTATCTCTAAATATATATAAAATTTGCTCTTGCTTGTCATAAATTGCTATAGCGAACATTCCAATTAGCTTGTTTATGAATGTAATTCCCCATTCTGCAAAAGCTTCGATAATAACTTCAGTATCTGTATTGGTTTTTAATTCTATATTCAAATCCTTAGCAATTTCTTTGAAATTATAAACTTCACCATTATAAACACAAATATATCTCATACGATGCGATTCCATTGGTTGGTTTGCATCATCGGAAAGGTCTAAAATACTTAGTCTTTGATGCCCTAATCCAATAGAATCGGTATAAAAGCTACCTTTTGCATTTGGTCCTCTGTGTACCAAGCAAGAAGTCATAAGGTCAAGCTCTTCCTTACTTACAAAATTCGGATTATCTTTGGTGTAAAAACCTGTTATTCCACACATCTATCTTTCAAAAATTTTAAAAACCAAAATTAATATAATTTTAATTACTTTCTAGTTAATATTTATAAAATTATATCATTTTGCGTGGGTCAACTATATTATCGAAGTCTTTTTCTGATATACTGCCAATTTCCATTGCAGATTTTTTTAGACTTATGCCTTTTTTGTGAGCGTTTTTTGCAATTTCTGCTGCTTTGTCGTATCCGATAGCAGTATTTAGAGCAGTTACTGTCATTAAAGATTTCTTTAAATATTCTTTGATTTGTTTGTCGTTAATTTTTACTCCTGAAACGCAATTATTTAAAAACGAGTCGCTTGCTTCGGCTAAAATATTTGCAGATTCTAAAAAGTTCTTAATCATTACAGGTCTAAATACATTTAGTTCAAAGTGTCCGTTCATTGCAGAGGTTGTGATACTTAAATCATTTCCAATGATTTGTGCACAAACCATTGTTATTGCTTCTATTTGCGTTGGATTAACTTTTCCTGGCATAATTGAAGAACCTGGTTCATTTTCGGGGATTAAAATTTCGTTTAG
>DAONZU010000033.1:0-4929 GCA_035406965.1 Bacteroidales bacterium | reverse complement strand
GCATCCATCATATGGGTTCTGCCTGTTTTAATTTTATTCGCAAATTCCTTAGATAATTTTACAAATTCTTTGTGCAATCTTTTTAGAGCAGGTAGGGTTTTGTTTAAAATTACAGTTTTAGCAGCAATATTCATCGCCGAAGGAAAAGTGTCGTTTGATGATTGACTTTTGTTAACATCATCGTTTGGGTGTAGTAGTTTTTTTGTGTCTGTTAAACTTCCTCCATTTAGAACATGTGCACGGTTTGCAATAACTTCGTTTAAGTTCATATTTGTTTGAGTGCCTGAGCCTGTTTGGAAAACTACTAAAGGGAATTGGTCATCAAGTTTTCCTTGGCAAATTTCGTCACAAACATCAGCTATTGCTTTGGCTTTTTCTTCGCTTAAAACGCCTTTGCTGTGGTTAGCTTTTGCACAAGATTTTTTTAAAAGCGCCATAGCATAAATTATTTCTAAAGGCATTTTGCTACCAATTTTAAAATTTTGAAACGAACGTTGTGTTTGTGCTCCCCAGTATTTATCGGCAGGAACTTCAACTATTCCCATACTGTCTTTTTCTTGTCTAAATTTTGTCATGATTAATTGATTAAAAAATTAATTATTTTGTTTGAAATTTCTTGTGGCTGTTCAATATGTAACCAATGTCCAGCATTTTCAACTGTCTCGAATTTTGAATTAGGAAAAATAAATTCTATAAGTTTAAAATCTTGATTAGTGATATAATTTGATAAATCTCCTTTTAAAAAAAGCGTTTGTACAAGTATTTTTTTTTCAATAAATTCATCAGTGTCTAAACCTGCAACAATTTCTGGTAAATTATTTGAAATTGCTTGTAGATTTAATTTCCAATGCATTTTACCATCTTTTTTTGTTAAGTTTTTAAGAATAATATTTCTAATATTTTCTTCGTAATCCACTAATTCTTTGGCAATTTCTCCATAAGATTTGTGTTTTTCGGGTTCGAGTTTTAGCATGGTTGAAATTAAATTCAAATGAAAGTTTATGCTTGGTACATATTGGCTTATATTGGAATAATTTCGTGGTGAAATATCTGCAACAATAAGTTTGTTTATGTATTGAGGATATTTATTTGCAAAAAACATGGCAGTTTTTCCACCCATTGAATGACCTAAAAGATTGAATTTTTTGATATTCAGAGAATCTGCCCAAATTTTTAAATCTTCTACGAGTTCAGGATATGTATGAGATGGATTATGAAATGATTTTCCGTGATTTCTTGCGTCTGGTAAATAAACATTGAACTTGTTACTTAATAAATTTGCAACATTTGTCCAAGTTTCGCCACTACCATATAGTCCGTGTAAAATTACAAGATTGTCGTTTTTGCTATTATTGCCAATTTTTAAGTGGTTTAAAATCATTTTTTAAAATGCAGATGTAAATTGGTTTAAAAATCTAATATCGTTTTCAAAAAATAATCTTAAATCTTTTATTTCATATTTTAGCATTGAAATTCTTTCTATTCCCATTCCAAAAGCATAGCCCGACCATATTTTGGGGTCAATTCCAGTTGCTTCTAAAACATTTGTGTCAACCATTCCGCAACCTAATATTTCTAGCCAGCCAGTGTTTTTGCAAACATTGCAACCTTTTCCTCCGCAAAGGCTACAGCTTACATCAACTTCTGCCGATGGTTCTGTAAATGGAAAATATGATGGACGTAATCTAATTTTTGTATGTTTACCAAACATTTCTTTAGCAAAAATTTCTAAGGTGTATTTCAGGTCTGCAAACGAAACATTTGTATCAATGCATAGTCCTTCAACTTGATGAAACAAACAATGGGCGCGTGCAGAAATAGCTTCGTTTCTATAAACTCTACCCGGCGACAAAGTGCGAATAGGTGGTTTTTGCTCTAACATTTCGTGAACTTGAACCGATGAGGTATGAGTACGAAGAAGAACATTCATATCGTTAGAAATGAAAAATGTGTCTTGCATGTCGCGTGCAGGGTGGTTTTCAGGAAAATTTAGTAAAGCAAAATTGTGATTATCATCTTCAATTTCTGGTCCGTCTGAAATAGAAAAACCTAATTTTGTGAAAATGTCAACAATTTCGTTATGAACTACAGAAAGAGGATGTCTTGCACCAAGTTTTAAAGGGTCGCCAGGACGACTTAAATCAATGTCAATTTTGCCTGAATTGTCAACAATAAATTGCTCTTTTAGTTGATTTAACTTTTCGGTTGCAGTTTGTTTTAAAATATTTATTTTTGCCCCAACTTCTTTCTTTTGTTCTACAGGAACGTTTCTAAAATCATCGAATAGAGTAGAGATTTTTCCTTTTTTTGATAAATATGTTAATCTAAAGCTTTCAATTTCTTCTATACTTTTTGGATTAAAAGCTTCTACTTCTGAAAGTATTTGGTTTATTTTATCAATCATTTTTTTAAAATTAAAATGCAAATTTATAAATTTTCGAGACTAATATAATTATTTATTTCTAAAAACTAGTACTATTGGAACTCCAGTAAAATTAAAGTTTTCTCTAAGTTTGTTTTCTAAATATCTTTTATATGGCTCTTTAATATATTGAGGTAAGTTGGCAAAAAATGCAAATACTGGGGTAGGGGTTGGCAGTTGAGTTACATATTTAATTTTTATATACTTGCCTTTTACTGACGGTGGATTATAATCTTCGATTGCTTGTAACATAACTTCGTTTAATCTAGCAGTTGGAATACGTTGAGTACGATTTTCGTAAACCGCCATTGCTGTTTCAATTACTTTGTGAACTCTTTGTTTTGTTAAAGCAGAAATAAATAAAATTGGAATATCATTAAAAGGTGCAATTTTTTTCATTATAGATTTTTGATATTCTTTCAAAGTATTAGTTGTTTTATCAATTAAATCCCACTTATTAACTAAAATTACTATTCCTTTTTTATTTTTTCTAATTAGGTTTAAAATATTTTGGTCTTGAGCTTCGAAACCAACGCTAGCATCTATCATTAAAAGGCAAACATCTGAATTTTCGATTGCTCTAATTGCTCGCATTACGGAATAAAACTCTAAATCTTCGTTTACTTTAGATTTTTTTCTAACTCCTGCTGTGTCAACTAGCATAAAGTCAAATCCAAATTTATTATATCTTGTGTTTATTGCATCTCTTGTAGTTCCTGCAATATCTGTAACAATATTTCTTTCTTCGCCAACAAGCACATTTGTTAATGATGATTTTCCGACATTTGGACGACCAACTATTGTTATGCGAGGCAAATCTTCTTCTTCTGCATTTTTATCTTCGGGTAAAACTTTAACAATTTCATCTAAAAGATCGCCTGTGCCTGAGCCATTAATTGCTGAAATAGAATAAATTTCACCTAAACCCAAGTTGTAAAACTCATAAGCGTCAAGTATTCTTTCGTGTATATCAACTTTGTTTGCAGTTACAAATACAGGTTTTTCGGATTTTCTTAATAAATCTGCGACAGAAGAATCTAAATCTGTAAGCCCAGCTAGCACGTCAACCATAAAAATTATTACGTCTGCTTCTTCTATTGCAATAACAACTTGACGAGCAATTTCTTTTTCAAAAATATCTTCAGAATCTTTTACATATCCTCCAGTATCTATCACCGAAAATGTTCTACCATTCCATTCGCAATGTCCGTAAAGTCTATCTCTAGTAACACCACTAAGGTCATCAACAATAGCTTCACGTCTTTCGATTAGCCTATTGAAGAGAGTTGATTTTCCAACATTTGGACGACCTACAATTGCAACTATGTTTCCCATAATTCAAAATTTTCACAAAGATAAAAAAATTAAAATTATTGTCATTAGCTTTATTATCATTGTTTCAAAACTATTAAATATAAAAAAACTTGAGAACTTATGTTTTTAAGAAATTAATTTTAATTTTGTAGAATGATTAGTTTTCCTAATAGTAAAATTAATATTGGATTGAATATCGTTTCAAAGCGTGACGATGGTTATCACAATATAGAAACGGTGTTTTATCCAATTCCTTATAAAGATATTTTGGAAATTCTTCCTTCCAAGAGGCTTGAGGTAATTAATTTAGGTAAAAAAATTGATTGCGAAATCGAAGATAATTTGTGTTATAAGGCTTATCAGATTTTAAATTCGGAATTTAATTTACCTTCTGTAAAAATTATCTTATATAAAAATGTTGTTTTCGGAAGTGGCTTAGGTTCAGGCTCTTCTGATGCTGCACACACTTTGATTTCGTTAAACAAATTATTTAATTTGAAATTAGATGATATAAAATTGCAATTTTACGCATCTAAGTTGGGAGCAGACTGTGCATTTTTTATTAAAAATAAAGCTGTTTTTGCTCAAGGTTTAGGTAATGTGTTTTCGGAAATTTCTTTGGATTTGAGTGGAAAATATTTGATGTTATGCTTGCCTGATGTACATGTAAGTACTGCTTTGGCTTATAAAAATTGCAACCCTCATGTTCCAAATAAAAGTCTCAAGTCTTTGATTAATTTACCATTAGAGCAATGGAAGAACAATATTAAAAATGATTTTGAGGATAATTTGTTTGTTCAATTTCCAAATTTGCAAAAAATAAAAAGCGAACTCTATGAAAAAGGAGCTATTTACGCTCAAATGTCGGGTTCTGGTTCTGCAATTTTTGGAATTTTTGATATTTTGCCAAACTTAAATTTTATAAATTGTGATAAAATTAAAACATTTATTTTATAGTGAAGTTGATAATTTTTTATATTTTTGAAGATTGTGGAATTGGTTTATTGTTAGATGTTTAGGTAATAATTGAAATTAAGTTCTAAAATTTATTTATTATGTCAAGTCAAAAAAGAGATGGTTTTACCAGCAAATTTGGAGTTATAGCAGCAGCGGCAGGTTCTGCTGTTGGTTTAGGAAACATATGGCGTTTCCCTTATATAACCGGTGAAAATGGCGGTGGTGCATTTTTATTA
>DAONZU010000032.1:5303-22310 GCA_035406965.1 Bacteroidales bacterium | reverse complement strand
GTATATAATTTATCAAGTGTGTTGTTTTTCATCAACATTGCATCCATCATTTCTTTTTGAGGAATTTCATCCATTAAAATTTCCATAGCAAAAGCATCGCTACTTTCAAAAGCTTTCAAAACAGATTCGTCAAAACTAAAAGCTCTTTTGTCCTGAATATGAATTGTCCCATAAATATAAGATGGATTTTTAATTTTCTTACCACTTATTTTCCACAATAAAGATTGAGAAAACAAAGATGAACTTAAAAATAACAATAAAATAAAACTTATTTTCTTCATGATTATTAAATTTATTAAAAAAATATCCCCAAAAATAAAATATTTTGAGGATATTTCAAATTTTACTATATTTATTAACAATTATTTTGCTTGAATATTTGGCAATTCGAGACCATAACCTTTTTTCTTATCAACTGCTTTTAGTACAAATCCTAATATAAGAGCAGCAACACCAAGCATTGCTAACATAATAAGAGGATTTGTATAATCATAAGAGATAGATGCTTCTGCAGATGTCATAGTTCCATCAGCAACTGCTTGTGCAATTTCAGGATTAGACCAATCTAATATTTTACCTATTAATAATGGGAACAACCATAAACCTATATTTTGAATTAAGAAAATCAAAGCATAAGCAGAACCTATAACTTTACTGTCAACAAGTTTTGGAACACTGGGCCACAAAGAAGCTGGCACTAAAGAGAAAGATGAACCAAGAACTAAAATTGTTAAGAAAGCAACTATCACACCACCAATATTTTTAATATTATCAGTGTTATTTACATCATCAACCTTAAATTCTGGTAAAATAAATGCAAAAGTTAAATGGCAAACAACTAATAAAATAGAACCCAACATTAACATTGAAGCTGCCTTACCTTTATTGTCAACATATTTTCCTAATATTGGAGTAATTCCTACAGCTAATAATGGGAATACTGCAAAAATAGATTCTGCCGACTGACGTTGATAAGCCATATAGCAGAACACTAACAGTGAAATTATTGATACTGCTAATAATGAAACTTGTACTTGTCTCTTTTTCACAAAGTTACTAGCAAAAGCAGTAGCTGCTACTACTAGCATAACCACATATTGCACAATTGCGACAAGTTCAGAAGCCCAGAAAGACCCTTCTTCTGGTTTTATAAAAGTTAAATTGCATTGTAACATATTTACAGCATATTTTTGGAATGGGAAAATAGCTGAATAATAAAGCACACATAATAAAGCTACCAACCAGAAGCCAAGGCTAGTAAAAATCTTACCTAAATCACGAACTCTGAATGGGTCATCTTTTTCTTCTGCCTCACCTGTTTGAGCATCTAATTTTTTATCCATGAAAGCATAAGCAATAAAAGCAATTAAAGCAATCATTAATAATAATAATCCGAAAGCGACAGAACGAGACACGTCAGGTTTTCCAAAAGCATTTGCAATTACAGGTGAGAAAATCATACAAGTTGCCACTCCTAAGCGCGCCAATGCCATTTCAGAACCCATTGCCAATGCCATTTCCTTTCCTCTAAACCATTTTACAATACCTCTAGAAACGGTAATACCAGCCATTTCAACTCCACAACCAAAAATCATAAAACCTACTGACGCAAATTTAGCGGAAGCAGGCATACCACGATAAAATGGGGAAACTCCTAATTCATCAAAACCAGGTATATAGTTTAAATTTTCAGTAAACCAAAGTTCTAAACTCGAACCCATAAATGTTTCTGTAACTGCATACCAATTAATAGTAGCCCCAATCAACATTACAATTCCTGATAAAATAGCTGTAAATCTAACACCCATTTTATCCAAAATTATACCTGCAAAAATTAAAAATAGAATGAAAACATTCAAAAAGGTCTCAGAACCAGCATAAGTACCAAAAGCTGTAGAGTCCCAACCACGCGTAGATTCTAGCATATCTTTTATTGGAGATAAAATATCCATAAAGATATAAGCACAAAACATAGCAAATGATAGCAAAATCAAAGCTGTCCATCGAGCAGAAGCTTTGTCTCGCAATAAAGTTTTTGTCTTTTCAACCATAATAGTAATTTTTAGATTTTATTTATTTTTTGCAAATGTATTATTTTTTATAACAAAAAAGCATTTTTTAACAAAGATTATTTTTTCATATCAAAAAATTATTATTACCTTTGCCTTTTAAAAGAATTATAAACTATTATTTATTAATTAATTTTATATGAAAAATTTTATCTTCTTAGCATTGATGGTTTGCGGACTACTATTTGCAAACAGTATTTTTGGACAGAATTATGAACCTGTAATTAACATCACTGACCCTGAAACTTCATACACAGTTTCACAAGACTTTGAACTAACTGTTACAATTAATTCTGATGGAGCTATTGACTCACTTTGTGGTATAGGTTATCAAATTTATAAAGATGGCGCTACTGACCCTATTGAGAACATTAGTGATTTTGGAAGTTTAAATTACAAATTCAGACTTCAAGATGAAGAATTTTATAATGGCACAATTACGCAAGGATCAGGAATGATAGAAATTCAAGTAGGAGAAGATACTTTTGGTGCTTTTACTTTAGGAATATTTGACACTTATTGTATAGACAGAAATAGACCTATTAATGTAACAGCTAATTTTAATGAAACTGGAACTTACAAATTTCGTCTTACTTTGTATTCTTGCGCAAATGATGGAATAGCTCAAGGAACAGGTTTTACTGCCGACCCTATATGCGGTAGTGGAGAACATAGTGATTCAATTGCTGTAACTTGTGAAAGCCCAACTATCATTTCTTCTACAGAAATTCAAACAACCATTGTTGAAAGCGAGCAAGTCCTACCAGTAATTAATACCACAGACATTGAAGCTGAATACACAACTGAACAAGACATTGAACTAACTGCTACTATTAATTCAAATGGCTTAATTGACGAACTTTGTGGTATGGGTTATGAAGTTTATAAAGATGATGAAATCATTGAGAACATTAGTGATTTTGGAAGTTTAAATTACAAATTCAGACTTCAAGATGAAGAATTTTATAATGGCACAATTACGCAAGGATCAGGAATGATAGAAATTCAAGTAGGAGAAGAAAATTATGGAGCCTTTACCTTAGGAATGTTTGACACTCATTGTGTAAATAGAAATAGACCTATTAATATAACTGCTAATTTTACTGAAACTGGAACTTACAAATTCCTTCTTACTTTATATGCTTGCGAAAATAATGGAATAGCAACTACTACAAGTTTTATAGCTGAATTTTGCGATGGTGAAGAACATAGTGATTCAATTGCTGTAACTTGCGAAAGCCCAACTATTATTACTACTAAAGAAATTCAAACAATCGTTGTTATAGCAGACGAAATTACAATCAATAATCAATCTGCATCAACCAGCATTTGTGAAGGTGCAAGTACAACTATTTCCATTGATGCTGAAGCAAATAATTCACATACAATAAGCTATAAATGGTTTAAAGATGGTGAAGATTTAAGCGAGACAACTAATTCAATAGAAGTTAATGAAGAAGGAGATTATTATTGTGAATTAACCGCAGGCACCGCTTCTGTAACAAGCGACACAATAAGCATTACTTTTTCAATACCATCAATTGCTTTAAACCCAGAAACTCCTATGTGTGCTGGAGATGCCGTGGTTCTTAACCCTGGTGTGTTCGAATCTTATGAATGGAGCGATGAAAGCACAGAACCTACTTTAACTGTTTCAGAAGTAGGAACATATGGTGTAACAGTTACTGACGAATTTGGTTGTACAGCAACTGCAAGCACAGAAGTTATAGCAAGTGGCACAATGCCTGAAGAGTTTTCTTTTACAGACACTACTATTTGTTATGGTATGACACATGCATTAGAAGGACCTTTTAATGAAACTTATACATATTTATGGAACACTGAAGATACTACATACTCCATAATTGTAGAAGAAGCCGGAACTTATACTTTAACGGTTACTAATGCTGAAGGTTGTAAACGCGAAGGTTCTGTAACTATTGAGTTTGCATATACTGTTAATGCTCAAATTGCCGGAGGTGATGATGAAGTACATGCTTGTTCAGATGTACCAAATGTAAGACTTGGTCCTATACCTGAAGGCTCAAATTTCTTATGGAGCAACGATGCTACTACAAGAACAATAAGAGTTACTACACCTGGTATATATTGGGTAATTGCAACAGATACTGCAACTGGTTGTTTTGGAACTGATACTATTGAACTATTTATACACCAAATTCCAGAAATTAATCTTGGTGGTGACCAAGCATACTGTTCAGAAGAAACAAGAACACTTACCGTGCAAGAAGACGACTGCGAATACGCTTGGAATACTGGAGCTACTACACAATCTCTTACAATTGAAGAATCAGGCTTTTATGCTGTTACTGTTACTGACGAATTCGGATGCTGGGCAAAAGATTCTCTCAACATCGAAATCTACCCTATGCCAATAGTTGACTTAGGAAACGATTTCGAAATGTATGAAGACCAAACCGCTATATTAACTGTAGAATACGGTTGCTCTAACTATGTATGGTCTCTAGGTCCTGAATATACAGAACATTTTGTGAAAATAAGCGCTGAAAATTTGAATTTTGGAGTCAATGTTATCAGAGTTACTGCAACTACTATTAATAACTGTACAGATAGCGACCAAGTTACAGTTACTCTTAAAGAAGGAGTAAATGCAGAAATCGAAAAAGCCGAAACGTTTTATGTATATCCAAACCCAACAACTGGAATTATTAAAATAAATGGAGAAAATATTGAAAATGTTAGATTGTACGATTCTTTAGGTCGCCTAATGTTAAGTACAGAAAGCGATGCAATTGATATATCAAGTTTTGCAAATGGAATTTATACTTTAAAAATTTCAACACAAGACAATTCTTATTTAACAAAAATTGTAAAACAATAAACACAACAAAACTTATAAAAAAAGGGAGTCTAAAACTCCCTTTTTTTATAAACAAATATTGTTAATAAAACATTATAACTAAAATTTATTATTACAATATTTTTAATAACTTTGTACAAAAATAATGCATTATGAAAAAAACAATACTAATAATTCTTATTACGGCATTAATAGCAATAGGCTTATGTTCTTGTAAAGGTTCAGAAGATTGTCCTGCATACGGAAAGGCTAATGTTGAAACAGAAAATACAATAGCCTAATTTTTTTATAAATAAAACTTTATTTATTTTTGCAGTAATAATAAATTTCAAATGAAATATTTATTACTATTAATATTTGGTGTGTCCTTATGTTTAAGTTCTAGCTTTGCACAAGGTGAATTAGAAACTTCAAGAGAACCCGATAAATTTTTTGTAAATTCTTTTGGAATTAAATTTAATTCTAACGGATTTGGTGGATATTATAGTCATACAACAAAAATAAATCGTAATTATAGCAGATTCTTTGAGGCTGAATATAATTACATGAAAAGTCCAAAAGAAATAAAAGTCATTAACCCATATTTTACAAGTTTGTATATAAAAAAATTTGTGTACGGAAAAACCCATTCTGTACACAATACAAAATTCGGCTATGGAATAAATAGAGTGTTATTCGAAAAAAGAGATAAAAATAGTATCTCAATATTTTTATCATTATCTGGCGGAATTGCTATTGCAGCGAGTAAACCAATTTACTACGAAATAGTTGACAGCGTAAAAGTAATTAATAATCTTCTTTACCCATATACTTCTATATATAAATTAGATCTCAACATTCAAAACAACCCAACAGACATAGTTGGTAAAGCTCCTTTTATTTTAGGATTAAAAGAAACAAAATTTCATCCAGGCTTTTATTTAAAATTCGAATTAAATTTTGATTTTAGTCAAAATGTCATGAAATCTAAAGTTTTAGGAACAGGATTTGTTTTTGAAAATTATTTAATACCTATTGAAATTATGGCAGGTACAAAAAATTCAAACTTCTTAAACCTATTTATTTGCTATAATTTTGGTAGTAAAATAGACGCTAAATTGAATCGCGAATTTAGAAAAGAACAAAGAAAATTATCAAAAATTTAAAATATAAATTTGCTTAACAACATTAAATTTTTATCCTATAAATTTTGATTAGTTTCAATATTTTTTTATATTTTTGTAAAAAATTAAAATTAACATTATGACAAAAATTAAAGTAGCAATTAATGGATTTGGTCGTATTGGACGCAATGTATTTAAAATTGCATTCGATAGAGACGATATGGAAATTATCGGCATTAACGACCTAACAGATACAAAAACTCTAGCACATCTTTTAAAGTATGACTCAACACAAGGAATATTTGATAGAAATATTTCTTACAACGAAACTTCTATAATTGTAGAAGGCAAAGAAATAAAAGTAAGTGCCGAAAGAAGCCCAATTAATATTCCTTGGCCCACTGCTCCCGATGTAGTTATTGAGGCAACAGGAATTTTCAGATCTAAAGAAAGTCCTAAAGGCGGTTATGGCGACCATATTAAAAATGGTGCTAAAAAAGTAGTTTTAACTGTACCAGCAAAAGACAATATCGATGCAATGGTAGTTCTTGGTGCTAATGATGAAATATTAACTCCAGAAGTTCAATGTGTGTCTAATGCTTCTTGTACGACAAACTGCATGGCTCCAATAGTGAAAATTTTAAACAATAGATTTGGTATAGAAAACGGTTTGATGACAACAATCCACTCTTATACAAACGACCAAATTATTCTTGACGGACCACACAGTGATTTACGTAGAGCACGTTCGTGTGCTATTTCTCAAATTCCTACTACCACAGGAGCTGCTAAAGCTGTGGGTAAAATTTTACCAGAACTTAACGGTAAACTTGATGGTATGGCAATAAGAGTACCTACTCCAACAGGCTCTGCTGTCGACTTAGTCGTTAACTTAAAAACTGACACTACAATAGACGAAGTAAATCAAGCAATTAAAGAAGCAGCAGAAGGTCCAATGAAAGGAATTGTACAATATACAGAAGAACCAATAGTTTCTGTTGACATTATTCACAATACACATTCTTCAATTTTTGATGCAGGTTGCACTATGCTGAATGGAAGAACTTTAAAAACAATTACTTGGTACGATAACGAATGGGGATATTCATGTAGAGTAGTAGAATTAACTGCAAAACTTTTCAAATAACCCTATTTTTACATAACTAACTGATTTTAAGTGTTTTATAAAAAGCTGTTTTGACACAGCTTTTTTTATTCATATCTCAAAGCAACTATTGGATCCAACTTAGAAGCCTTAACTGCAGGAAAATAACCAGAACCTATTCCAACAAAAAAGCATAAAATAACACCTACTAAAACCCACAGCCACGGAACTACAAAAGAGCCACCTACCAATAAAGAAATTAAATTTCCAATAATTATTCCTAAAATAATTCCCAATATCCCTCCTACTTGCCCAATAAAAATAGATTCGAATAAAAATTGTTGTTTAATTGCAGCTGAACTTGCTCCTAAAGCTTTTCTAACACCAATTTCTCGCGTTCTCTCCGAAACAGAAACCAACATAATATTCATCAAGCCAATTGAAGCACCCAACAAAGTAATTAATCCAATTATTGTAGCTCCAATAGTTACAACAGAAAGATTCTCTATAAGCATATTTGCCAAACTGTCGCTTTTTCTAATTGCAAAATTATTCTCATCATAAACACTTAGTTTTCTAACACTGCGAAACAATCCTTCTGCTTCACCTATTGCTAAATCAATATTAGAAATATCGTGAGGCATAACACTAATAATATAAGTATTTTGTGAGGCAGCAAAGTATTGACGACCATTTTGAAGAGGAATCCAACAAAACTTATCGCCAGAACCACCAAATGCAGTACCTTTTTCTTTCAAAATTCCAATAACACGATAACGAAGCGAACCTATAGAAATAAATTTATCCAAACCGCTCTCGTTATCTATAAATAATAATTTTGCTAATTCGCTACCTATTATAACAATATTTTCTCCAGACAAAACTTCCTGACTTGAAAAATTTCTCCCCTTATCTATCTCATAACCAGATGTTAACAAATATTCATCATCAACAGAATAAACACTTATATTAGGGTCGGACTTTATATTCTCATACTTTACTGTTGCAGAGCCCGAACTATTTGTCATAATACTTACTCGAGCAGGAAAAGAATATTGATTTTTAAACAAAGTAGCATCTTCATAACTAATGTTTTTACGCTCTACTCTTCGATGTCCACCACCATGTCGCCCACTTGGTTGTCTCCTAATTGTGAAAACATTTGCTCCCATGCTCTGAAACTCGCTACTTATAGTTGTTTTAATAGATTCAACAGCTGTCAAAATTCCAACTAAAGCCATTATACCTATTGCAATTATCAATACTGTCAAAATTGTTCTTAGCAAATTTGAGCGAATAGAATTTACCGAAATTTTTAAATTTTCTACAAATAATCCAAATTTCATATTAATAATGCAAAAGTATTTTACAATAAAACCATAGTCGCTCCAAAACCATATTCTCTAAACGAAGCATCTTCAAATATTACCTTATATTGCTTCGCTAAAGACTCTCTAATAGTTGCTTTTAAAGTCCCATTTCCAATACCGTGTATAAAAATAACTTTTCCAGCATTAGACATAATAGCATCTGTCATAGTTTGATGAAAAACTTTCATCTGTTGCTCCAAAATTTCAGCATTTGTCATACCAACAACACTCTCTACCAACTCATTTATATGTAAATCAACTTCTATAGTTTTTCTTTCTTGACGAGCAGAATATCGCTTCGACTTATCTTCTTCAGCACTTTCTTTTTCCAAAAACATTTTTTCCAAATCTTCCTCTGTCTTCTTAGATTTAAGCGAACTTCCATCGTCTCTCAACAGTTCAAAAATATAAGCCTTATCATCAAGGAAATCATTCTCAATAAATAAATGTTCTTGGAAAAAATTTAGAGGAACAATTTTTATTTTTCTTTCAATTTGTGGACGAAGAACCTGATGTGGATTATCAAAAAATAAAATTTGAATTATCAACTCCTTTCCAGAATTAATTTCATCACGGCTTAAATGAGTAACATAAATTTTTGTGTTAGGCTCTAAAATTTCAGCATCAATTTTTTTTAATCCACTATCTAATTTTAAAACAACATGATAAAAAAGGCTAAAATTTGAATCATTAATTAAATAACAATCAAAGCCATCTTGCTGATTTTCAACATTTCTTACAAAACCAAAAATAATATTTGTCAATTTATCTTTTTTCAACTCAACTTTTAGTTCATTTTTCTGCTCTATAACCTTGTCGCTTTCTTTATTTGCCTGAGTAGGCTCTGGTAACTTTGTAGCCTTTTCTACAACTATAATTTCATTAGAATTAATTGGATACTCAAAACCATCTTCATTTTCTACTAAAACCATATTGTTTTTTAAGAATTTAACCACAATTCCACCACCTACATCATTCAAAAATCTAACTTTGTCGCCTATATTTATTTTCATTTTTTATAATTTACAGTGTCAAATTATCTATTTTAGATAATTAAAGTTTTTACTTACTTTTGTGCAAATTTACTTAAATGAAAGATTACAAACAAATAAATATTAATAATTACTACTACGATTTACCTGAGAACAAAATTGCCAAATATCCTAAAGAAAACAGAGACGAGTCAATGCTTTTGATAAAAAACGAAGATTCTATTTCTCAGTCTTTGTTTAAAAATATCACAGATTATTTACCTGCAAATAGCTTAATGTTTTTCAATAACACAAAAGTTATTAATGCTAGATTATTTTTTCAAAAAGAAACAGGCTCTATAATAGAAATTTTTTGTCTTGAACCTATACCTATTAATTATTCAAATGCATTAAATTCTACAAAGCAATGTACATGGAAATGTTTAGTTGGGAATAATAAAAAATGGAAATCTGGATATTTGAAAAAAAATATAAGCATTAATTCCCAAAATTTTGACTTAAGAATTGAAAAAAAACAACAACTTGGCAATGCTTTCGAAATAGAATTTACTTGGGATAATGAGAACATTATTTTTTATCAAATTTTAGAAAATTCAGGCAATGTTCCAATTCCACCATATCTGAACAGAGAAAGTGAAAATATTGATATTCAAAGATACCAAACTATTTATGGCGACAAACAAGGTTCTGTAGCTGCACCAACAGCAGGATTACATTTTACAGAAACTGTTTTTCAAAATTTAGAAGCAAAAAATATTAAAACTGATAATATCACTCTACATGTTGGAGCAGGCACTTTTCAACCTGTAAAAACCATTACTGTAGCTGAACACAAAATGCACACCGAATATTTTATTGTTTCAAAATCTAATATCGAAAACTTACTAGCTTACTTAGGAAAAACAATAGTTGTGGGAACTACAACTGTCAGAACTTTAGAAAGTTTGTATCATATAGCTATGCAAATATATTTTAACAAAAATAAAAAAGACAACTATTTTGAAATTAGCCAATGGGAAGCATACGAAGAAAAAAAAGAAAATATTCCAACAGAAACCCTATTGAAAAATATGCTTAATTGGATGAATGAAAATAATCTTGAGCAAATAAATTGTTCAACGTCCATAATGATTGTACCAGGCTATAAATTTCAATTTACTAATCAATTAATTACAAACTTTCATCAACCACAATCGACTTTATTACTTTTGTTAGCTGCATTTATTGGAGAATCTTGGAAAGAAGTTTATGAATATGCACTAACTAATAATTTTAGATTTTTAAGTTATGGAGATGCATGTTTGTTTTTATAAATTTTATATATTTGCAATAAAATATTAAAATATGAAGACTAAAAAAACATCACCAAATTTATTTTTTTACATTGGCTTAATTGCTTTCGGATTTGGAATTGCTGCACTTAGTATTCCCGATTTTTCAATGAAAACCATGGTTATAATTATTGGTGCATTAATTGCAGCAGGTGGATTAGGAATTTTAATTTATCAACTTAGAAAAAAATCTGAAAATTCTTTTATTAATATCTCTCAAATAGTTTTAAGCCTTCTAAACATAGCATTCGGAATAGTTTTAATCAGTATTCCAAGTAAATTTGAAACAGCTTTAATAATTCTGTTAGGTGTGTTGCTAGCAATGTCAGGAATTTTAAGTTTGATAGTAACTTTAAAAATTAAACCTCTAAGTAATTTTGGAAAAATGTTTATCGTTATAGCTTTAATAATGCTAATAGCAGGTGTCATATTTATTTTAAATCCATTCAATGCCGAAGATATTACTATTTTCTTTGGAATAATTTTTAGCGTTTATGGACTTAGCAATATTATGATGTCGTTTTGGCTAAGAAGTGAATACTCAAAAAAATTACAACCAAATGAAGAAAAAATAGAAATTGAGATTAAAGTTATTGATACTGAAGCTGATGAAGCAAACAAAACAGAAGAAACCAAAGAAACTAATGAAACCAATAAAACAGAAGACGCAAAACAAAAAAATGAAGAAATATAAAATTTTTCTTGCATTTTAATAAATTTATCAATATTATTACATAATATTTACAAACACAAATAATATGAAAGTCGAAAATGGCAAACTAGTAACTATAATATACGACTTAAACGTAGATAGTTATGATGGCGAACTAATAGAATCTATAAAAGAAGACGAACCTGCAATATTTTTATGTGGTGCAGGCGAAATGTTAGAAACCTTTGAAGAAAAACTAATGGGATTAAAAGTAGGCGATAGCTTTAAATTTTCTTTGACAAAAGACCAAGCTTATGGCGACGAAGACGAAGATGCAATTGCCGAATTTCCTATAGATATTTTTGAAGAAGATGAAGAAGGAGTTCCTGAAATTGGAGACTATGTTCCTATGGAAGATGAAGAAGGCAATATCTTTGACGGTATAGTAATCGATATCGATGACGATACAGTTGTATTAGACTTCAACCATCCACTTGCAGGAGAAGACCTATTCTTTGTTGGGAAAGTAATAAAAATAGAAGATACAAAAAAATAATTTAAAACTCTTCTTAGCCACAAGTCTATAATCTGAAAGTAAAACTCTCAGAACTATTATTATAATTAATGTATTTGACAATAAACTATTTATTTAAAATAAAAACTCTAATATGAACAGGCAGGAAAAAATGATAAATAAAATGAGAGAAATCGCTCAACTCAATCCTGAAAAAATTCATATTATAGAAACAAATGTTGGAGCTGAAATGCAATTAGAGTTTTTTGAAACTCTGCAAAGTTTTACTAAAGAGGAAAACATTCCAAAACCCGAACAAATTTTTGAAAACTTAAACAATCCTGAAGCTAGCCTTGAAGAAAAAAAGAAATGTCTCGCTCTTCTTGCTTCTTTAGGTGAAGTAGATAGTTTTAGAATGATTGAAAATTATTTGGAAAATCCCGAAAAAGAATTGCAAAGCTGGGCTTTCTTAGCCTACCAACAAGCAAGAATGTTTTTGGAGGCAAACCTTTTAGATGAAGAAAAAATTTATATCGCTTCGGGCTTAGGAGGTAAAGGACATAGACTCAGATATGCTTTTTGCTTTATTGCAAAAGAAAATTTTTCAGAAACTCAACAAAATATACTTAAAGGCGAAATTGAATATTCTTTTTCAAAAAACGACTCTATCTTAGAAGAATTATCTTTTATTGGCAAATATGCAATAGGCACTGTATTGATTGCACTGCAAGTCGACATAGTAGATTTAATCGAAAATATTATTAGAGAAGTTAATCAATACGGAAATTTTTTACACGAAAATATATATATTACCAACGAAAAAAAAATTAACCCAAACCAACTAGATGATTTATTAAAACGTATTGAAAATACAAACTATATTCCAGATAAAGACTAATGAAAATTACTAATGTTAATATTGAAGAATCGTGGTACCAACAAATAAAAGAAGAGTTTAATAAAGAATACTTTTTAAATCTCAAAAAATTTTTAATTGAAGAAAAAAATAAATTTACTGTTTATCCTAAGGGTTCGCTAATTTTCAACGCATTTAATTTAACACCATTTAAAGATGTAAAACTTGTAATTTTAGGACAAGACCCCTATCACGGACCAGGTCAAGCTCATGGATTGTGCTTTTCTGTACCCAAAGGAGTAAAACCACCGCCTTCTTTAGTAAATATTTTTAAAGAATTAAAACAAGATATAAATTTCAATATCCCAGACCACGGGAATTTAGAAGCATGGGCAAAACAAGGAGTGTTTTTACTCAACGCAACATTAACTGTAAGAGCAAACAATGCAGGTTCGCATCAAAATAAAGGCTGGGAAATTTTTACAGATAAAGTAATTCAAACATTAAGTCAAGAAAAAAATAATTTAGTTTTTATACTTTGGGGAAGATATGCAGGAGCAAAAGAAAATTTAATTGACCAAAACAAACATTTAATATTAAAAGCAGCTCACCCCTCGCCTCTTAGTGCATATAATGGATTTTTTGGATGTAAACATTTTTCGCAAGCAAATGAATATCTAAAAAAACACGAAATTGAGCCAATTAATTGGAATTTGTGAAAAATAAAGCATAATTTTGTTGGAAAATAAAGATTTTTATTAAATTTGCATAGTTTTTGTAACCTTATTTATAATTAAACGTATAAAAAGATAATTAAAATAAACTAAAAAAGAAAGGAGACCATACTATAGATTAGACTTTTACCCTTAAACATTAAAACTAAATAGTCATGAAGCTTAAAAATTTTTCCGACCAGGAATTAATCGAAAGATTCATTAAGGGTGATAAAGAATGTATGGAAACTCTAATACACCGTCACAAGAAAAATATTTATTCTTACATTCTTATGAATGTGAAAAATTCTCACATTGCTGACGATTTATTCCAAGAAACTTTTATTAAAGTTATAAGTTCTCTAAAACATGGTAAATATGTTGACAAAGGAAAATTCTCAAGTTGGGTAATAAGAATAGCCCACAATCTCACTATTGACCACTTTAGAAGAGAAAAAAGTCTGAACACTTTTTCAAATGACGACAGCACAGTAGATGTCTTTAATTCAGAGAAATTTTCCCACGAAAATATTGAAGACCAAATTGTTGGAGAACAAATTGAAAATGATATTAGGTCTTTAATCGAATTTTTACCTGAAGAGCAAAAAGAAATTATTATGCTTAGACATTATGGTGGAATGAGCTTTAAAGAAATTGCCGAACAGACCAATGTAAGCATAAACACAGCTTTAGGCAGAATGCGTTATGCGTTAATAAATTTGAGAAAGATTATAGAAGAAAAAAATATTGTTTTAACAAAATAAATATTTTTAATCGAAATCAAAGTTATTTTCTTAATTTTGCTTTATAGTAATTTTAAGAATTAACTTTACAATAAAATGTTATGGCAAATATTTTAAAATCATTTTTCATTTTAATTGTGTTTAGCTTGTGTATAAACACAAATCTTAAAGCTCAAGCAACAGCCGAAGAATTAATGGATGCTTTTTTCCAAATTTTTGAAGAAGATGCTGGAGCTGCTATCGACTATTTATTTGCAACAAATAATATGATAGACCCAAGTCAACCAGGAATAAAATCAATTAAAGAAAGATTAGAACTCTCTCGAAAATTATTGGGCGATTATCATGGTTATGAAATTATTAATGTTTATCAAGCTGGAGAATCATATAGAAAATATAATTACTCTCTAAAATTTGAAAGACAACCAGTGAAATTTACTGTAGTTCTATACTGCCCAAAAGATAAATGGAAAGTTCAAAATGTTAACTTCCAAGATGATATAGATACAGAATTTAGTTTACGAGAAGACTAAAATTGCATTAATTCTTTTAAATTATCCTACCCCTATCAGTAATTAATAAGACAGATTCGTTATTGCTATCCTTAATAAATTTTATAAGCCCTTGGTTTTCTAAAATATCTGAAATCAAACCTCTGAATTTTTTTGTACCTGTAATAACTTCTTTGTACTCAGGAATATAAATCCCATTTTCTTTAGTTTTAAGATGATTTAGCAGTTTGTGTTTAGCTTCAATAAAAATTTTTGAATGCATGTATTCGCCATTAAAAACCACTAATATATTTTTAGAAACAAAATAATTCAGATATAGTTTGTATTTTTTTGTTGAGATATTTTTCGCACTTGCTTTTTCTTCAATATCCAACAATACAGGCTTTTCGTCCTTGTATGCAAAAAATTCAGACTCTAACCAATCTAATTCACTTTGAGTTTTCTGGTCAATATTTGCTTTATGATTTTTTAATATCCAAGTATTTTCATAAAAATCAAGCAAGGAATTTTCTTTTAATCTTTCTAAAAGATTTTTGAGGTAATCTTTAACCAAATTAGACTTTCCAAGATTAAATTTCCCTAAAATCTCCTCGCTTTGCATTCCTGTTTCAAAAATGTAATTTACTGAATGATAATCTTTTAAATAAGTAATTATTTTATCTTCAAACATTTTATCAAAACGAGAATAAATCAAAATTTCGTTATTATAAACGCAAATATTTTGAGATAGATTAGATATTTCAGATAAAATTTCTTCTTTGCTCGACAAAGTTTTTTCAACAATCTCATCAATACCAAAAGGACGAGGTTCTTTTTCAATTATCCTTAAAATATTGCTTTCCAATTCATTGCCTTGAATTAGATTTGTTGCAATATTTCTAAGTTTTTGACTAAGCTCTAAGTTTCGCCTCTTATGATGAAGTGGCTGATTATCAACCACAAACCCACCGCCAAGACTAATATCATCTGAAGAATTTCTAAAAATAAATCTATCTTTTATTTCGCCAACAAAATCTTTTTCTAAATGAATTTGTGCTATAGCATCATCACCTGCAAAAAGTTTTTCCTTATCAATTAAGTGCATTTTCCCCATTGATTGATAAGTGCCAGAAATAAAAATTATATCAGTCCACAATTTTAATGTTGGGACTAAATCAAAACTTGAAATATAAACATCAATCAATTTTGTGCTTACAATCTCATTTTTGCTAATTAGCATTCCTCTTGTAAAATCTTCTTGCTTTAAACCAATTAAATTTATTGCTGCTCTATCGCCTTTCTGTACTATCTCAGTTGGCTTTCCGTATTTTTCCATAGCTCTCACTCTAAACTTTTTCGAGTTTGATGGAAGTAAAAACACCTCTTCTCCACTTTCTAATTTCCCGTCTAAAACAGAGCCTGTTACAACGCTTCCATGTCCTTTCACAACAAAAAGCCTGTCGATATACATTCTAAAATTATCCTTAAACTCTGTTTCTTGGTAAGATTTTACAAAATTTTCTAATTCTAAAATTAACTCATCTTTGCCTTCGCCTGTATGAGATGAGACACCAATAATTGGCGAATTTTCTAAAATGCTATTCTGCACAAAATCTTTAATTTCTGATTTTGCAATTTCAACAAGTTCTTCGTCAACTAAGTCAATTTTTGAAAGAACAATAATTCCATATTTTATTCCAAGTGCATTTATAATATTCAGATGCTCAGAAGTTTGTGGCATAATACCTTCATCAGCTGCAATTACTAACAAAACCAAATTAATACTGCTTGCTCCACTAATCATTGTGTCGATAAGGTCTTTATGCCCTGGCACATCAATAATTCCCAAAACTTGACCCGAAGGCAAGCTAACATGTGAAAAACCAAGACTTATAGTAATGCCTCTTTCTTTTTCTTGTTTGTGTGTGTCGCAATCAATTCCTGAAAGAAGTTGTATCAATGATGTTTTTCCGTGGTCTATATGTCCGGCAGTGCCAATAATTAAATGCTTCATTTTTGCTTTTTAGAAGTATTATTCATTGCTTGACAAAGTGCTTGAGATATTGTTGTTAACTCATTTTCGTTGCAAGTAATAATATCGAAAAGAAGTTCACCTTTACGTAAAATTCCAATTATGGGAATATGATTTTTCATTAGAGTTTTATATACTTGAGCAGAAATTTCAGAATTTTGCTTTTTATTTTTTTCATTAAATAAAATTTTAAC
>DAONZU010000032.1:1209-5203 GCA_035406965.1 Bacteroidales bacterium | reverse complement strand
GAGCAGAAATTTCAGAATTTTGCTTTTTATTTTTTTCATTAAATAAAATTTTAACTGCAAAACTTTCAGTTTCATTTTCGGGATTTGTTCCGCCACCAATCATAGCTTTGTTTGGAATAATTTTAGATGAAATTTTGTTTTCTTTTAAAGAGTTTTGCAAAAATTCTGCTTTACTTTTTAATTCTGCTTGAGTTTGAGAAAGAGTTTTGAAAATAAAATTATGTTTATATAAATCTTTCTCATTAAGATAAAACTTACAGCTTGCTTCTAACAAGGCAATCGTGGTTTTATCAATTCTTAAAGCCCTCAACAATTGATTTTTTTCTAATTTTTCAATAAAAGAAGTTTTTCCTAAAATTATTCCAGCTTGGGGACCTCCAAAAAGCTTGTCGCCACTAAAAATCACCAAGTCTGCTCCTGCTTTTATAGATGATTTTACATCAATTTGATTTTTCAAAGCCTTAAAATCTGATTTTTCTAACAAGCCCGAACCGTTATCATAAATTACAGGCAAATTATATTTCTTTCCAAGTTTTGCTAATTCTGAAACTTCGACTTCTTCGGTAAATCCTTTAATTACAAAGTTAGATTGATGTGCTTTGAATATAATTGCTGTTTTTTCACTTATAGCATTCTCATAATCCAAAAGCTTGGTTTTGTTAGTAGTTCCAATCTCAACCATTTTACAGCCTGCTGCTTTCATAATTTCAGGAATACGAAAAGAACCGCCAATTTCAACTAACTCGCCACGAGAAACCAAAACTTCTTTTCGTTTTGCGAAAGTATTTAAGCAAAGAAGAACCGCAGCGGCTACGTTATTTACAACTAAAGCATCTTCGGCACCACTAAGATTGCACAAAATATTTTTTAAATGAGTATTTCGTTTTCCTCTTTTAGCAGTTTCTAAATTAAATTCTAAATTATTGTAAGCACAAGCAATATCGCGAGCTTCTAAAAAAACTTTTTCGCTCAAAGGAACACGTCCAAGATTTGTATTTATGATTACTCCACTTGCATTTACAACTTTAATTAAAGAATTTTTATTTGATTTTTCAATATCATCGCAAATATCTTGGATAATTTGATTTTCGGAAATTTCTTGAGACTGTGTTTTTAAAATTTTTCTATAATTTTCTAAAATTCGACGAATAGATTCTGTTACAGCCTGCCGACCGTATTCTTCAATTTTATCGGATAATGAATCAGAGTCCAAAAGTTTGGAAACTGCTGGTAACTGTTTATAGACAGCCGAATTTTTACTCATATATTTCTAAATAAATTCATTAAAAATAATTTGATGTTAAAGATAATGAATTTTATATTGTAATGCTTAGAAAAATTAAAAAACTTTAAAAACTTTCAACTGTATTTGTTGTGTTGCCAAAAATCAGGTAAAAGTTAAAAGTTTTCAAAGTTTTTAGTTTTAAGTTTTTAGTGTTTAGTTGGAGAGTGCTGAGTGTGAAGTGAATTAAAAACTTTTCAGTTAGTAGTAGTTGCGTGCTTAGCTTTTCTTTATGAACTTTAAAAACTTTACGAACTTTATAAACTTTTAACTAATTGATTTTGAGATATTTTTAGCTAATTCTTCAAATTCTTGTTTAGTAAGTTTAGCTCTTGGGTTAGCGAAGTTTAAATCTGATTCTTTGCTTATAGGAACAAGATGAATGTGAGTGTGAGGTACTTCTAAACCTACTACTACCAAGCCTATTCTTTTGCATTCAACATTAGCTTCTATTCCTTTAGCAACTTTTTTAGCAAAAACTAAAATCTTCGATAAAGTTTCATCAGAGTTGTCGAAAATATAGTCAATTTCTTTTTTAGGAATCACAAGTGCATGTCCTTTTTTTAATGGATTTATATCCAAAAAAGAAATAAAATTTTCATCTTCTGCTATTTTGTAGCAAGGTATTTCGCCATTTATAATTCTTGTGAAAATTGAAGCCATATTATTTAATTTTATATTGAAATGTTTAAAATCTCGAAAGTTACAATTCCATTTGGAACTTCAATTTCTACCACATCGCCAACTTTTCTACCTAAAAGACCTTTAGCAATAGGTGTGTTAACAGAAATTTTCTTTTCCTTTAAATTAGCTTCTGTTTCGGCAACTATAGTATATTCCATAGTTGAGCCAGTTTTAACATTTTTCAGTTTAACTTTATTTAGTATTTGCACAGCATCTGTGCTAATTTGACTTGGGTCTAAAACTCTCGCATTTCTAACAATTTCCTGAAGTTTACTAATTTTCATCTCTAATAAACCTTGGGCTTCTTTAGCTGCGTCATATTCTGCATTTTCAGATAAATCGCCTTTATCGCGTGCTTCGGCAATTTGTCTTGAAATGTTCCCTCTTTCAACATTCACTAATCGGTCTAACTCGTCTTTTAATTTGTTTAACCCTTCTTCGGTTAAATAAGAAATCTCTTCAGACATATTATTATTTGATTATTTTTTATTAATTAAAACTCTATAAAATAAAAGAAACCCCACGTTTTCGTGGGATTTCTATGGTGCAAAAGTATTAAATATATTTATACAAAACAAATATTCTTACAAATATTTATTAACAAAATTCAATTTTATATTTGTTTTTAGTGCTTAAAATGGCGAATTCCTGTAAATACCATAGCAATATTATTTTTGTTGCAGAACTCAATAGTTTCATCGTCTCTAATAGAACCGCCGGGTTGAATAACTGCATTAATTCCTGCTTCATGAGCAATTTCTACAGAATCGCTAAAAGGGAAAAAAGCATCAGAAGCCATAACTGCTCCCTGTAGGTCGAAATTGAAACTTCTTGCTTTTGTAATTGCTTGCTTTAGAGCATCAACTCTCGAAGTTTGCCCTGTGCCGCTTGCTAATAATTGCTGATTTTTCACAAGAACTATTGCATTAGATTTTGTATTTTTCACAACTTTATTCGCAAAAAGCAAATCTGCAATTTGAGCTTCGTTAGGACGTAAATTTGTAATAAAGTTGAAATCATCTTCGGTTTCAATTTTAGCATCTCTATCTTGCACTAACACACCATTTAAAACAGACCTATAAGTTTTTTCTTTTAATTCTCTGTATTTTTGAATTAAAATTATTCTATTTTTCTTTTGTTTTAAAATTTCTAAAGCAGTTTTTGTATAGTCAGGTGCGATAATAATTTCGAAAAATATTTTATTAATTTTTTCTGCTGTTAATTGGTCAACTATTTGATTTGTAATAATAATTCCACCGAAAGCAGAAACAGGGTCGGCTTCTAAAGCAGCGTCCCAAGCGTCGCTAAGCGTTGGTCGAGAAGCAATTCCACAAGCATTATTATGTTTTAATATAGCACATGTTGTTTCTTCAAATTCTGAAATTAAATTTACTGCTGCATCAATATCTAAAATATTATTGTACGAAATTTCTTTTCCATGCAATTGCTCGAACATAGCTGATAAATCCCCAAAATATTTTGCTTTTTGATGTGGATTTTCGCCATATCTTAAAATTGTGCTTGTTTTTTCAGAAACTTTAAATTCTGAATAATTATTATTATCAAACCAATTGAAAATTGCTGTGTCGTAAGCTGAACTAATTCCAAAAGATTCTAATGCAAATTTTTTACGATTTTCCAAACTTGAATAACAAGCATTTTCCTCTAAAAGGCTATACAGTTCTTGGTATTGCGAACGATTTGAAACTACTAAAACATCATTGAAATTTTTGGCAGCAGCTCTAATTAAAGATATTCCACCTATATCAATTTTTTCAATTAGTTCGGCTTCGTCTGTACTATTTTTTACTGTTTCTTCAAATGGATACAAATCAACTATTACCAAATCAAAACTAGGAATTGCATAAGTTTCCACTTCGTTTTGATGAGTTTCATTATCGCGAATAAATAAAATTCCACCAAAAACTTTTGGATGCAAGGTCTTTACTCTACCGTCAAAAATCGAAGGATAGCCTGTAATATCTTCAACTTTTATTGCATCTATACCTAAATTATTTATAAACTCCC
>DAONZU010000032.1:0-1109 GCA_035406965.1 Bacteroidales bacterium | reverse complement strand
CCTGTAATATCTTCAACTTTTATTGCATCTATACCTAAATTATTTATAAACTCCCAAGTTCCACCTGTAGAATAAATTTTAACATTGTGTTTTTCAAGAGTTCTAACAATAATCTCTAAACCATCTTTGTGATAAACCGAAATAAGAGCAGAATTGATTTTTTTTTCCATCGTTTTTTAATTTAATCTGCCAAAACTAATTTTTTTAACACAAGATTTCAAGATGTTTTTCAATTTTTAATTAACAAGTTATGAAACCTCAATATAAATTCTGTAAGAAGTTTCAGGCAAAACATTATTTAGTGATAAATAGCCACTTAGGATTTTATTATTTTCAATAATTAAAGGATTTTTTTGCTTTCTTGTTAAATTATCTTCATAAAAAAAGCCTTTTTGTGCATTGTGTTCAACAAACATTTTGCCTTTTTTGGTATTGTTTATGAATTTATCGAACAAAATTCTTGCAACATAACCCATAGTCAGTCGTAAATTTATTTCTACACAAGGATGAATTAATATTTCAGAATTGTCGGAATACAAAAACATATCTACACCCAAAATTCCAGAATAATGCGGAGAAATTTCTTTTTGAATAAATTTTATAAGTAATTTTTGAATTTCTAAAAAACTTTCTTCTAAAACGCCGAGACTGCAAAGCTTGTGTAAAATTTCCCTATCACTCATTAATTCACAATATTGAAATCTGCCTCTATCTGTTTCAAATAATGAATATCCACAAAACTCAGCTTTATTTTCGGCACATAAAAATTCCATAGCAAAGTTCTGAACCACAGAATATTGCTTTTCGAGTATTACGCTTTTTTGTTTTTCTAAAATATTGCTTATCCAACCTAAATGACTATCGCTCAATTTATTTTTCACCCATTGCAAACCCTTACCACTACCCGACCACGGCGCTTTCACAACAACTTTAAGATTTTCGCTCACAAAATTTTGAACGCCTAAAAGCTCGCAACACTCTGAAGCTGAAACATTTAAGACTTTATCAGAATTAATATTTTGAGATATAAAATTATGTGCTTTTATTGCTAAATTTCTGTGAGAAAGCTCTCGTATTTTTTCAAGTTTTTCAGAATTTGGGAATAAAGA
>DAONZU010000031.1:19992-22744 GCA_035406965.1 Bacteroidales bacterium | reverse complement strand
ACCACTTCCTTAGCTTCTTTAACATCGTGAACTCTTAAAATATGAGAGCCTTTCATTAGAGCTATTGTATTTAAAACTGTAGTGCCATTTAATGCTTCTAAAGGATTTATGCCTAAAGTTTTCCAAATCATTGTTTTTCGAGAAAGTCCAGCTAAAATAGGAAGTTCAAACACTTTAAATCTTTCTAAATTATTTAAAAGTTCAAAATTTTGTGCTACGGTTTTTGCAAATCCAAATCCTGGGTCAACAATTATATCATTAACGCCCATAGAATTTAGTTGTGCAATTTTTTCTGAAAAATAAAAAATAATATCTTCGATAAAATTTTCATAATCTGTTTTTTCTTGCATGTTTTCTGGTGTGCCGCGCATATGCATTAGAATATATGGGACATCTAAATCGGCAACAGTTTCAAACATTTTTTTATCAAATTCGCCACCGCTAATATCGTTTATTATGTCTATTCCAAAATCTTTTACTGCTCGTTTTGAAGTTTCGGCATACACTGTGTCAAGCGAAAAAATAATATTAGAATATTTTTTATTAACTAATTTTAAAACTGGTTCCAAAAGTTGCCATTCTTCTTCTTGTTTTAAAATAGTTAAACCTGGACGAGTAGAAACTGCTCCAATATCAATCATATCAGCACCGTCTGCAAGCAATTTTTCAATACGTTTGTCGGCATCTTCAACTTGAGGAAAAATACTTCCACTATAAAAAGAATCTTTACTAAGATTTAAAATCCCCATCACTAAAGGCGTATCAACATTTAACAATTCAGATTTTACTTTTATAAACATAATATCTAATTTTAAAATTTAAGCAAAAATACATTTTTTAAAACTTATAGAATATGATTTATCAAAACCTATTCTATGCTTTTAAGCACTTCGCAAATTATTAATGAATTATTAATAAAATATTCTCCAAAAGCTATGAGGATTTTAGAAAATTTTGTATTTTTGTGATTGTTCGTTAAAAAAATATATAATGGCTTTTTTTGTTATTGAAGGTTTAGATGGTGCTGGAAAGTCAACTCAGTTAGAGCTTTTAAAAGACCATTTTGCAAATATTGGTAAAAAAACCGAATATATACATTTTCCTACAACCGACTCTCCTATTTTTGGAGATTTAGTATCTCGATTTTTACGCGGAGAATTTGGCGGAATTAAAGATGTAAACCCATATTTAGTAGCTTTATTATTTGCTGGCGACAGATACAATCTTAAAAACAAAATCAACTCTTGGTTAGAGGAAGGAAAAATTGTTATTAATGATAGATATGTTTTTTCTAATATTGGTTTTCAATGTGCTAAAATGAATAACGAAAAAGAAGCCGACGAACTTTTTGATTGGATATTTAACTTAGAGTTTGAGTATTTTAAAATTCCAAAACCTGATTTAAGTATTTTCTTAGATGTACCGTTTTCATTTACCGAAAACAAGCTAAAACAAACTCGCGAAGGAAAAGACAGAGAATATTTACAAGGGAAAAAAGATATTCACGAAGAAGATTTGAATTTTCAAAAATCTGTTAGAAAAACTTATTTGCGAGCAATAGAAAAATATCCAAATTTAATAATAAGAATAAATTGCTCTGATGATAATGGACAAATTTTAAGTCCTGAGAGTATTTCAAAATTGATAATAAAAGAAATTGAAAAATGTTTTACTTTTTAAAAATAATTATTATGAAATTCTTGAGAAATTTTAGTCGTTTATTTACAGGTATAATCTTTATTTTTTCTGGATTTGTAAAAGTAATAGATCCTCTTGGTTCTGCATACAAATTTACAGATTATTTTGTTGCAATGCACCTTGATTTCCTAAACGAAGGAGCATTAGTTTTTGCAATTTTAATGTCTATTGCAGAACTAATAATTGGTATTGCACTTGTTTTTAATTTATTACCAAAAATTGCTGCTTGGTTACTACTGCTATTTATGGCGTTTTTTACTCCATTAACACTTTGGTTAGCCGTTGCCGACCCAGTTAGCGACTGCGGTTGCTTTGGAGATGCAATTATTTTAACTAATTGGCAAACTTTTTATAAAAATTTAGTAATACTGGCATTTACAATAATTGTATTTTGGCAAAGAAAGTTATTTAAACCCGCGTACAACTTATTCAACCAATGGGCATTAACAATAGCTTTCACAATTGCTTCGTTTGTACTAACATTATACTGCTTATACAATTTACCAATAGTTGATTTTAGACCTTATCACATTGGAGCTAATATTCAAGAAGGAATGCAAATTCCAGAAGAAGAAAAAGAAAATGTTGATGTTTACGAAAGTGTTTTTATTTACGAGAAAAATGGTGAACAAAAAGAATTTAGCGAAACTGAATTACCAGATTCAACATGGACATTTGTAAACGCCGACCATAAACTTGTGAAAAAAGGTTACGAACCTCCTATTCACGATTTTACTATAGAACCAATTTTTGTTCCCGGCTATAGCCCTGAACCAGAAAATAAATATGTAAATCCTTGGGATTTAGAATTTGAGTTTACAAAAGATGGCGAAACTATTACTTATGATTTAGATAGCTTGCCAGACCAATCTTGGAAATTTAAAAAAATAATTTACAACAAAGAACTTAATCCTGACAATTTACAACTATATTTTTTAACTGAAGAAGGCGAAGAAATTGCTGCTAAAATAAATGAATTGCCAGACAATAACTCTATATTCCTTGATGCAGAATATATAGACACAGAAAACGAAAACTTTTTATTAAAATATGG
>DAONZU010000031.1:18106-19892 GCA_035406965.1 Bacteroidales bacterium | reverse complement strand
TCCTGGATTAGTTTTAGTGAAAAAAGGAACTGTACTAAACAAATGGGCGGCAAAAAACATTCCTGCTCCTGAACAATTACACAACGACCTAACTGCAAATTCAATAACAAAACATCAAAAAGCTAAAAACAAGTATATTTATCTAACTTATATTTTTGGTACTTTGTTATTTATGAGTTTATTTCATGGATTTTATAAGTACTTAAAAACAAATAGATATATATAAACTAAAAAATATAATTTTATGAGAAAAAAAATTGTAGCAGGAAATTGGAAAATGAATACTTTGCCAGCAGAAGGTGCTGAATTAGCAAAGACCATTTGTGAACATGTTAAAACGTTAAGTCAAGAAGAAAAATATAAAATAATTCTTGGAGTTCCATTCACACATATTGATAGAGTTGTTAATGCTGTTGATTTAAAATTTGTAAAGGTTTCGGCTCAAGATTGTGCTATGTATGATTCAGGTGCTTATACTGGTGAAGTGTCTGCAAAAATGATAAAATCAATTAATTGTGAATATGCAATTATCGGACATAGCGAACGCCGTCAATATTTTGGAGATACTGATGAAGTGATTGCTAAAAAGTTAGAAATGTGCTATACCAACGATTTATCTCCTATTTTATGTTGTGGCGAAAAATTAGAAGAAAGAGAAAACAATTCACATTTCGAAGTTGTAGAAAAGCAAATTCTAAATGCTTTATCAAATGTTGATGCTGAAAAAATGCAAAAAACAATTATTGCTTACGAACCAGTTTGGGCAATAGGTACAGGCAAAACTGCCAGTCCAGAACAAGCTCAAGAAATGCACGAATTTATTCGTAAAATACTTGCAAAAAAATACGGACAAGAAATTGCAAACGACACATCTATACTTTATGGAGGTAGTGTAAATTCTAAAAATGCACAACAACTTTTCGACTGCAAAGATATTGACGGTGGATTAGTTGGTGGTGCTTCGTTAAAACTAAATGAATTTATTGCAATAATAAATGCAATTAGAAAATGAATTATATTGAAGTAAAGGTAAATTTGAATAAAGAACAAACCGAACTTAGCGAAATTCTAATTGCATTTTTAGCTGAACAAGGTTTTGAAAGTTTTTATGAAGAAAATGATTCGTTATTCGCATATATTGAGGAAGCTAATTATAATCTAAAAAATCTTGACGAATTACTCAAATCTTACAAAGTTTCTTATTCAACAAAAATTATTCCGCAACAAAACTGGAATGCTGAATGGGAAAAAAACTTTGAACCCACAGTAGTAGAAGATTTGCTTAGTATTAAAGCACCATTTCACGACATGGATTTTAATACAAAATACAATATTATTATTGAACCAAAAATGTCGTTTGGAACAGGACATCATGCCACAACTTGGATGATGTGTAAACTTATTGGCGAATACGATTTTGTAAATAAAGATGTTTTGGATTATGGTTGCGGAACAGGTATTTTAGCAATATTTGCAGCTCTTTTAAAAGCAAAAGATATTTATGCCATAGATATTGACGAATGGGCTTATGAAAATACAATAGAAAATGCAAATAGAAATAATACTCCTCAAATAAAAGCTATACAAGGCGATATAAATTCAATTCCTGATAAAACTTTTGATTTTATATTTGCAAATATAAATCTCAATGTTCTAAAAAACGACATACCCACTTTGGCAAAACATTTGAACAATTGTGGGAAAATCTTTTTTAGTGGATTTTTAAACAACGAATTAGTACAAATACAAAAAGTTTGCTCAGAAAATAATTTGTCTTTTAATAAAG
>DAONZU010000031.1:0-18006 GCA_035406965.1 Bacteroidales bacterium | reverse complement strand
GAATTAGTACAAATACAAAAAGTTTGCTCAGAAAATAATTTGTCTTTTAATAAAGAAATACAAAAAGACAATTGGACGGCATGTGTTTTTAATAAAATTTAATTATGAAAAAATTAGTTTTCTTTTTCTTTTTAATATTAGTTTCGAAATTAATATTTGCTCAAACTTTTCCAACTGAGCCAGATAAATTTATAAAAAACTTTAATTCTGAACTTGGATATACTGGTGAAGTTGCTAGCACTACAAAAAATTTAAGTAAAGAGTTTACTAATTTTTGGGAAACTGATAGTTTAAGTTTACAAGAAAAAGAAAAATTCATTAGCACAGCAAACAATATGGCTGCAAAGGGTTGCAAAGGCTATCCCGACTTTGTTTGCTTAGCTGACAATAGAATGTGGTTTAGTAGAAAAGCCTTCGACAATTCTCAATACGAAATATATGAAAAAGGAATTTTTGATATTTTAAATGCAGGCAAAAGACCAAAACTTAATGATTTATCTGATTATCTTTTAAGTTTCAATTATTTATTATCAAAGGATATAATTGCAAAAAACCCACGTACATATTGGAAAGTTGAAAATAATTCTTTTGAATTAAAATATGATAAAGGAATAAAAATTCAACTATCTAAAGTTAATCTCATTGGTTATCAAGGAGTTGATAGTTTGAAAATTTACAGAACTGACGCAGAATATTATCCCTCACAAAACTTATGGAAAGGAGTTGGCGGAACTGTTGGTTGGGAACGTGTTGGCTATAGTTTAGATAGTATTCAAGCTCAACTTTCTAATTATCAAATTAATACAAAAAACGTAAGTCTAACTGCTGACTCCGTAACTTTTAACAACGTCATGTATATTAAAAAACCTATGCTTGGCAGATTAATTGACAAAACTGGAAATTTAGATAATCCTAAAAAATCAGATTATCCAAAATTTACTTCATACAATCAACATTATTATTTGAAAAATTTTGTTCCCGGAATAGATTACGAAGGAGGTTTTTCTGTTCATGGAAGTAGTTTTATAGCATCTGGAACAAAAGAAGAACCAGCTACAATGTTGCTTACAAAATCCGACAGTATATATATGGAAGCAAAGTCATTAGCTTTTTATTTAGACACAAAAATAATAATTAGCGATCAATGTGCTATAAGCCTACATTTTGGCGAAGACTCTATATATCATCCTTACTTAACTTTTAAGTATTATATCCACCCACGTTTTTTAGAATTAATTCGTTCTAGAGAAGGTATGAATCAAGTTAATTATTCAAACTCATACCACCAAATCAATATGGATTTCACTTGGATGAAATGGTTTGTTGATAAATACAAAATTGAGTTTACAACAATGAGAACTGCAGATTCTAAAGAACCAAACAAAGCTCTTTTCGAGTCGGCAGATTATTTTCGTTTAGAAAGATATAGAGATATTCAGAAAAAAGATGCACAACACCCTCTTGCTGTTATCACAAATTTTATTTCTTCTTTTTGGGGAAGTAATGATTTTCAATTAAACGACTTAGCAAAATGGATGGGTTATAGTCCGCAACAAGTAGTGCAAATGGTTTTAGACTTAGCATACCGTGGATTTTTAAACTACGACCCTCAAAGCCAAGAAATTATAGTTTATCCTAATGCTTGGACATTTTTACAAGCATATAAAAACCAAAAAGATTCTGACGTTATTCAATTTTATAGCGTAACTGACAGTGATAAAACAAATGCAGAATTTAGTTTGATAAATTTTGATTTAAAAATTGACGGAATTCGTGAAATACATTTGTCTGATTCTCAAAACATAAGAGTTTTCCCTAACAATAGAAAAATCACACTTCAAAAAAACAGAACTTTTACTTTTGATGGCACTATTCAAGCCGGGCAATTTTATTTTTACGGTAGCAACTACAAATTCGACTACAATAGATTTATGATAGAATTAAATCAATGTGATTCTATGAAAATGGTTGCAGAAACAGACTTCTTAGATTCAGATGGAACTTACAAACCTGCTATTGTTAGAAATAAATTAGAACAAATAAATGGAGAGTTTTATATTGACGAACCATTGAATAAATCTGGAAGACAAGATTTCCCAGAATATCCTAAATTTATTTCAAACGAAAAAACTTATGTTTACTATGATAGACCCGATGTTTATAACGGAATTTACAAACGAAACAATTTTTATTTTGAAGTTGACCCATTTGAGCTAGACAGTATAAAAGGTTATTCGAGAGACAATTTGCGATTTAAAGGCACTCTTTATTCTGCCGATATTTTTCCACCTATAAAAGAAACTTTAGTATTACGTAAAAATGATTTCTCACTTGGCTTTAACACAAGAACAGGACCTGTTGGGTTACCGCTATACAGTGGCAAAGCAACATTTTGGCATGAAATAGATTTAAGTAACCAAGGACTTCGTGGGTCTGGAAGAATAGAATATCTCGCTGCAAATATGAATCCTGATTATTTGATATTTTTCCCAAAATTCATGGAAGGACATACTCCAAATTTTGAATTGAAAAAACAATCAGCACCTATAGAATATCCTAAAGTTGAAGGAAGAGACAATACTTTAAGATGGAATGTTGAAGATGATGATTTTATGATTAAAAGAGACACCTCCAACTTTACAATGTACGAAGGAAAAGGAAGTTTTGAAGGAGATTTGAATTTAAAATCTTCAGGACTTGAAGGAGATGGAACAATGTTTATAGATAAAGCAAAAATAGCATCAGATTTAATAAGCTTTAAGCAAAATGTTTTTGATTCTGACACTGCAAATTTTGACCTTTACACAATTAACGCTCTAAATGTTGATTTTAAATCAGATAACGTAAAAACACATATAGATTTTATAGACAGAAAAGGAGTGTTTAAATCAAACGGCGAAAATACTATTTGGACTTTTCCAAAAAACAAATATATGAGCGAAATGAACGAGATGACTTGGTATATGGATAAAGAAGAAATTGCTATTAGTGCCGACACAGATGTTTTGGAAAAGTTAGAAAAAGAAGGAGCATTTCTTGAACCTGACGAATGGGAAGCAATGTTCTTAGAAGGTCCTAAATTTATATCTATTCACCCAAAACAAGACTCACTATATTTTGTCGCTCCAAGTGCTAGATATGATTATATAAATCATATTATTTATGCAGAAGGGGTTAAATTTATTAAAGTCGCTGACGCAACAATATATACTGATGATGGAAATGTAACAATAGAAAAAGACGCTGTAATGCAAACAATAAACAATGCTAAAATTATTGCCAACTCTACCAGTAGACATCACACAGTTTATAATGCATCAGTAAATATTTATGGAAAGAAAAATTATAACGCTTTCGGAGATTATGATTTTATTAATATCACCAAGCAACCACAAACTATTCATTTAACAAAAATTGCAGTCGATGCTTCGGGACAATCATATGGTACTGGAACAATTTTAGAACCCGACAATTTTACTATAAGCCCATATTATAAATATCAAGGTGATGTAACTTTTTATGCAAACAACCCTGAGTTAGAATTTAATGGTGCTGCAAAAATCATTGACGACTGCGACACTACAATTTTCGGTTGGGTCAAATTCAAATCATTCCTTGACCCTGAAGATATTTTCATAAAAATTGACTCCATAACATACAACATTAACAATACAAGATTGTGTTCAGGTTTAGTTTTGGCAAATTCCAATCAACTATATCCTGCATTTTTAACTAGAAAACGAAACCAATACGACCAAGAAATTTTTTCTGCCAGCGGTCATTTGCACTACGACCAAGATGACGGAAAATTTATTATTGCTCCTAAAGACAAAATCTCCGAAAACTCTTTACCAGGAAATTTAATTCGAAGACATAAATCTATTTGTAATGTTTATGGAGAGGGAAAATTTGAGTTCAGTCAAGATTTCGGACTGTTTAAACCTAACGCTATTGGTAATTTTATGTGGTACCCAGATACAGACACGACAGAAATAAATGTAAGTATGATTGCAGATGCTTACTTTAGCAATGCTGCATTAAAAGCAATGGCAGATAAACTTAACTCCACAGGAGGCTTGTCGGGACTAAATGTTAGAGATGATGTGTTTGAAAAAGCTTTGATAGAATTTTTAGGAACAAAAAAAGCTGACGAATGGTTCTCTAATCTAAGTTTAGGCAATTACAATAAATTTCCGAAAGAATTAGAAAACAAACTCATTTTTACCGATTTACAGTTTTATTGGCATAGAGCTTTAACTTCCTTTGTGCATTATGGACCTATTGGAATTGCTAATTTAGGTAAAGAACAAGTAAATAAATATGTTTTCGGTTTTATTAGAATAGAAAAATCTAGACGTGGCGATGTCTTTGAAATGCTTTTAGAACCTGATTATTCAACTTGGTATTATATAAGATATAGTGCTGGAACATTTACTATAATTTCTTCAGACGAAAACTTTAATAATATTGTTTACAACCAAAAGCCTAATCAAAGAGAAAAAACCGAAAATGGAGTATTCTATCAATACGGCTTAGGAAGTTCTTCGTATATGAAGAGATTTAAAAAAGATATGTACAAATTTTTCAAACTTGATGAAAGCATTGATGAATAAATCTTATATATATATATGTGTTATTTTAAGTTTAATTCTAATACAAGCTTGTGTCGGAGTACAGCCTCAAAACACAACTTCACCTTCAAGTTCGTATAAATATAATTTTGCAGCTCTTTATAATCCTTCTTCAGCAGAAATACAGCCAGAAATAAGAATTTTTGCTAAATCTAAAACCGAAGCTTTAGTTTTTTACAAAATTCCTACTAACGAAATTCAAAAAACAGTAAATTCTATTGCTGATGATGCCAAACTAACAGTAAAATATACTTTAAGAAATGTTGATAATTTTGCCATTGTTGATAGTGGTGTGGTGGTTAATATGATAAATCTTAAAGAAACAAATGAAGAGTTTAATTCATATTTTACAGTAAATACTCCAAATCAAGAAAATTATAAAATAATTATCAGCATTTACGGCGAAAAAGCTAATACAGGAAAACGATTACTTGAAGATATTGAACTAAAGCAAAATAATGAAGTATTTTTCATTCCAAAAATTTTGAAAAACAACGTAGAAGAAGTTTTATACACAAACTTTATCGACTCAAATAATATATATAAGCTGAGCAGCAATATTTGTGGACCTATTGTAAAAATTGATTATTATAAAATAACCGAACACGTACATTTGCCACCTTATTATATTGCCCCTTCACAAAATGTTGACCCAACACCAGATTCCACATTTACATATACAATAAACGACAGTATAAAATTTAATAAAAAAGGAATTTATTTTATACGTGAGCAAAATCAAAGTTCTGGTGGACTATGTTTAATAAATATTGATGATTATTTTCCTGAAATAAAAACTGTAGAATCAATGTTAGAACCGCTAAAAATATTAAGCACAAATAAAGAATATAAAGAAATTGCAAATTCAAAAAATTTAAAACAGGCTATAGATAATTTTTGGCTTACTAAATCTCAAAGTCAGAAATTTGCAAAAGAACAAATTCGGGTTTTTTACAATAGGGTAGCTCTAGCAAACAAATATTTTAGCGAAAATAAAGAAGGTTGGAAAACAGATAGAGGAATGATTTACATAATGTTTGGACCGCCATCAATTATAAATATCAGCACAAACCAAGAAGAATGGTTTTATGGCGAAGATCCTGATGTTGCTGGAATATTTTTTCTATTCACTAGAACTGAGACACCCAGCTATAATAAATCTTGGATTTTACATAGAGATGCAAATTACCAAACTGTTTGGGCACAAGCACTACAAATTTGGAGAAGTGGAAAAATATTTACAATTTCAAATTAAAAAAATGGAAAATTTTATTTTTGGACTACATCCTGTAAACGAAGCTATTAAATCTGGAAAAGAAATTGATAAAGTATTAGTTAAAAAAAATTTAACTGGAAATATTGCACAAAAAATAGTTTCGGATATTCGCAAACAAGGGATAACTATACAATATGTACCTCAAGAAAAACTTGACAAAATTTGTAAACACAATCATCAGGGCATAATTGCTTATGTGTCGCCAATTAAATACCAAAATCTAGAAGAAGTTATCATTAAAGTTCAAGATGAAAATAAAACTCCATTAATAATAATTTTAGATGGAGTTACAGATGTAAGAAATTTTGGAGCTATTGCTCGCTCTTGCGAATGTGCGGGAGCTTCTGCAATAGTAATTCCAACAAGTGGCAGTGTAAGAATTAGCGAAGAAGCAATTAAAACCTCTGCTGGAGCATTGTATAATATTCCAATTTGCAAAGTTGAAAACTTAATAGATGCTGTTTTGCTTTTAAATCAAATGAATATTGAAGTTGTTGCTGTTACGGAAAAAGCCGAAAGATTAATTTCCGAACTCGACCTAACAACAGCTTGTGCTTTAATTTTCGGTGCCGAAGACAAAGGAATTTCAAACTCACTTATAAAACGAGCCGACAAAAAAGCCAAAATCCCATTATATGGAAAAACATCTTCTTTAAATGTGTCGGTGTCTGCGGCTTTGGCAGTTTACGAAGCTATACGACAAAGAATGAACTCAGTTGAAAGTTAAAAGTTAAAAGAGGCTGACGCGTCTGACAAAGTGCGACTTTACCTTCGGTGAGCTCGCAAGCTCGGTTCAACTTTTAACTTTTAACTCATTTTATAATGCTGATCTTTTCTGTTTTAATCTTACCTTTAGTGAATATTCTAGCGTAATAAATTCCTGAAGCAATTCCGTTTGTGTTAAATTCAATTATTTCGCTTCCAGCTTCAGCAAATTTCATTTGTAGCATTTTTCCTGTTCTGTCAAAAATTTCAACAAAATCGCCTTTATCGAAAGACAATGAGTTTACAATAAACAAATTATCTCCACATGGATTTGGATAAACTGTTATTCCAGTTTCAATTTCTTCGTCTTCTATTCCAACAAGGCAAGTCATTGGTCTTATGCCTGTAGATGTTGAAATTTGATATTCAGAAGGCGAAGAATACCATTCTTCGTTTTTATATACAAATAAAGTATTATCATTTCCATGTCCTCGATTTGGAGCTATACCAACCACAAACTGATCCCCTTCAGCATAGTTTATTGAATATCCTAAATAAAAAGGACCATCAACTTTAAGAGGCTCATCAAACATTATTACTTGAAAATAGTTTTGTCGTAAACTTTTCAAAAGTACTTTTTGACTTGACAAAACAGTAGTAGGTTTTGGGTCAGCACCATCCCAAGTTATAAATCTAATATAAGAATTATCTGAACCATATGACAATTTCATCACAGGAACAATAAGTCCTCTTATCTCATTAAAAGTATGAAAATCAAAATAATCAGCATACATACTAATTCTATCACTATTTTGCCCACCGTAATAACCTGTCATTCCATTAATTTGTTGAGCTACTGGTTGTTCTCCTTGTTTAAAGTTGGTAATTGTATCGCAAACTTCGCCAACAAAAGAGTCGTAAACAACAATATAATCTTTTTTAGTTAACATTGAAGAACCATTAATATTTCCAACATTTAGTGTAACGTCAAAAAAGCCTGTGTTTTGATAAAGAACGCCATTTGGTTGCAATTGAGAATTAGAATTTGAAGGTTCTCCACCTTCAAAATGCCAGGACCAAAACATTGGATTATTTGTTGATAAATCGTCAAAAAAGACTGGAGTATTACGTTTAATCAAACGATTAGAAGTTGTGAAATTGGCAACAGGAATATCTGGACCAACATCTGGAATAACTTTAATATAATCTTCAATTAGTAAAGTATCGTAACCTTCGGAGTTACGAACAATTAACTGTACATTAAATTCGCCTGGTATATTATAAATAATGTTTTGAGGATGCTGTGCTGCAGAATTTGCAGGCAAACCACCTTCAAACTCCCATTTCCATTGAAATGGAAAATCCCAACTAAGGTCTGTAAAGTTCACAGAATTACCAGCAATAACAATTACTTGATTAGCAGAAAACCAAGCTGTAGGAAGGGTGTCAGCAATTTCATAAACATGAACATATTTATTTTTAACCATCTGGTTACTATTTCCAAATTCATTTGACACCCTAAGCGTAACTTTATGATAACCAGGAACTTCATAAATAATTTCAGGAGGATTTTGCCCATTAAAACCATCAGGAGTACCGTTTTCAAACTCCCAAACCCAAGTTGTAATAGGATTTTGCGATAGGTCAGTAAAAATAACTCCAGTATTTACAGGAAGTAGCAAAGGATCGCCAGAAAAATCAGCAATGGGCCAATCTGCCGAACACGCATTTCTATTAACTCCAATATCTTGAATACCTTGTATAGAACCTAGATCCGCCGCAGGGTCATTTTCCCAAATAACACTTCTATCAGGTTTAATTAAAATGCAAGTAGGAAATTCCTCTACTCCATAATAATCCCTAACGGGTGCACCTAACCCTTCAACAGCACTGCAAATAGGAAATACGGCTTCTGTTTGATTTCGAAAAGCAGTAGCTACCTGATTATTCTCTTCATCGCCAAAAATACCAAGAACTACCAATTCAAATTCGTTACAACCAAAACCTGAATATATTTCATTTATCGTCGGGACAGACGACCTACAACTAGGTCAACCCCCCAATAAAAATTCTATATAAACATATTTGCCTGCATCTAAATAAGTAAAAAGATTATGCTCAACACCATCAATATCTTTTACAGTAAAGTCCTCAGCTTCAGTTGGTTGTGCAAAACTTACATATGACATGGCAAACAAGGATAATAGACAAAATAACTTTTTCATATTAATAAAAATTTTACCATTATTTGTAATTTTCAAAGATAGTAAATTAATTAATATAAACGTTTTTGAATTAAACTTTTTTTTCTTTCATAGTTTTGTCTCCATGTAAAATACTTGCATTTAGCTCAAACCCAAGAATTAAAGATAAAGAGCTAATATAAATTAAAAGCATTACAACTATTACAGTTCCAATAGACCCATAAAGTTTATTGTACTGAGCAAAATTATTTACATAGAATGTAAAACCTAAAACTGTTATAACTTGCAAAAAAGTAGCAAAAATAGCACCTGGACTAATAAATTTGAATTTATTCTTTTTTGAAGGAGCATAATAAAATAATATAGAAATTGCTAAAAAATATAAAATCAAGATTATCAACCACTTAACCACACCAGTTAAAGTTACCAATATAGCTTTTGATAAAATTTCTGGATGATGTGAAAAAAACTTTAATATAAAAGTATTGCTCATCACTATTAAGCTTATTGCGAGCATTATCAGCAAACTAATTCCTATTACAGAAATTAAAGCTACTATTCTAACATTAAAAGGTTTACGAGTTTCTATATTGTAATAAGTTTTATTAAAAGCTTCTATCAGAGCCATTATTCCATTTGAGGAGAAATATATCATCAACAAAATACTTAGAGAAAGAAGTTTTGTATTTTGCTTCAGGATTGTATCTGTAATAGTTTCATAAAACAATTCGTAAGCTGATGCCGGTAAAACATTTTCTAAAACATTAAAAAGCTCTGATTGAAAGCCTTCGATTGGAATAAAAGGAATTAAGGTAAACAAAAAAATTAATGCAGGAAATAATGAAATAAACATATTAAACGAAACAGCAGCTGCTCGCATTGTTACAGAGCTTTTTCTTATTCCTTGAAAGAAGAATTTACCTATATAATATAAGGACAAGCCTTTAAACCCTGGTAATATAATTTTGCTACCAATCTTTTTAATTAATACCAAAAACTTAATGTATAAATTACGGAATTTTTTTTTCACGCTTTTTCTACAATTAAACTTAAGTCTAAACTTTTTACATGATGAGTAAGAGCTCCCGATGAAATATAGTCAACACCACATTCTGCATAGTCTGTAAGTGTTTCAAAAGTAATGCCTCCCGAAGATTCAATTTTAAATCTTCCACCTATTAATTCTACTGCAAGTTTTGTATCTTCAATATTAAAATTGTCTAACATTATTATGTCAACATTACCAACTTCGAGCACTTTTTTAAGCTCATCAATATTTCTTACCTCTATCTCAATTTTTAGGTTTAAATTTTTGTCCTTTAAATATTGATTTGTCTTGTTAATTGCATTTTTTAAACCTCCTGCAAAGTCAATATGATTATCTTTTAGCATAATCATATCATAAAGACCTATTCTATGATTTTTTCCTCCACCAATTTTAACGGCTTCTTTTTCAATTAATCTTAATCCAGGAGTTGTTTTGCGAGTATCTAAAATTTTAGTTTTATAAGGTTTTAATGCTTCTGCATATTTAGCGGTTTCGGTTGCAATTCCGCTCATTCTTTGCATAAAATTAAGCATTGTTCTCTCAACTTTAAGAATCTCTTGACGCGAACCTGAAATTTCTAAAATAAGATCTCCTTTTTTTATTTTTTCTCCATCATTAATATAAATTTCTGTTTTTAAATTTGGAGAAAAATATTGGCAAACCTTTTTAGCAACTTCAACGCCTGCCAAAACACCATTTTCTTTAGCAATAAGTTTTGCTTTTCCAGTTGCCGTAGGATCAATACAAGCTAAAGATGAATGGTCGCCATCGCCAACATCTTCTTTATAGGCTCTTTCAATTAAAGAAATTAAATATGATTCAGGAATCATTCTTTTTCTATACGCATTTGATGTACCAAAGGTTTGCCACCACTTTCTTTTACAAGAAAATACACTCTATAGGTTTTTCCGTCTTCGGTTTCAAGATTTCCAATTGCGTATTGCGCACCAGATTTTCCTCCTTGATGTAAAAGCGTAAAGTTTTTAACTTTATTTTTATCAAAAAAGTTTTTTAATATTTGTTCTGCCTGCTGTTTACTATAAACATCTTCTTTATCAAGAATTACTAATTCAACAGTAGTATTAAAATATTTTGTCAATTCTGTTGAATTTCCAACTTTCATTGCATCAAAGATTTTTGGTGGAATATCAAAAACCGGAAAAGCAAAAATACTTGAGCAAAAAGCCATTATAAAAGATAAAACAACTAATTTTTTTAAATTTTTCATCATTTATTAAATTTAAAATTTTTAAACACTATAATTTAACTACAAAAACCGAACCAAAAAAATCAAGTCGCAAGATAATAATAATTTCATTCTTTTAATATATCTTTATCACAAATTTTTAATTCATTATGAACATTTTATTAATTGCAGTCGGGAAAACAGACCTTAACTCAATTTCACACTTATGCGAAGACTATTTTAAACGCATAAAAAGATATATAAATTTTGAATTTAAAATTATTAAAGATATTAAAACTACCGCCAAAACAAATGAATCTATTCAAAAAAAACTTGAAGGCGAAAAAATATTATCAGAATTATCAAGTAGCGATTTTGTTGTACTTTTAGACGAAAAAGCTAAAGAATTTACAAGTCGTGATTTTGCTTCTTTTCTCGAAAAACAAATGAATATGTCAATAAAAAATCTTATTTTTGTAATTGGTGGTGCCTATGGTTTTTCACAAGAAGTGTATGATAGAGCTAATTTAAAAATATCTTTATCGCAAATGACCTTTTCGCATCAAATAATTAGAATTATATTTGCAGAACAACTTTATAGAGCTTTTACAATAATTAATAACGAACCATACCATCATGATTAAAAATAATTTTCCAAATATAAAAATATGGCATCTAATAGTTTCGTTTGGCTTAGTTTTAATAGGTTTGATTAGTCAACAATTTGTATCAAAATCAAATACAAATACTAATTACAGCTTAAACAAAGAAAAAATTGAAACTATTCTAAAAGAAAAAAACATTCTGCTTAAAGAAACTTTAAAACAACTAACAGAAAATTACAAAACCGATGCTAAACAAACTCAAGAATGGTTCTATTCTCAAGGGAAAGACATATACACCGAAAACGAAATAGGATATTTTTTATATGATAAAAACAATTTAAGATATTGGACAACAAATGATATTTCAGTTCCCACTTCGACTAAAATAAGTTTTTTCGACAACAAACTTCTTAACCTACCTAATGGTTGGTATTTGTGCCAAACAAGTAGCTCCGACAACTTTTTTATTGTTGGATTAGCAAGAATAAAAAAAGATTATTCCTATGAAAACCACTTGATTAAAAACAGCTTTGCAAAAGATTTTGACTTAATCCATGATGCAATAATTAGTAGCGAAAAAATTGAAGGAAGCACAAAAATTAATATTGACGACACAGGAAGTAGTTTTTATTTGTCTATTAAAACTAATAAAAACATAAGTAAAGTCAAGTTCAGTTTTTACAATTTTCTTTGTATTTTCAACATGCTGAACGTAGTAATTTTTATTTTACTTCTCACAATTTTTCTTGCAAGCAAAAGCAAGATAATGTTATTCATTAATCCTATTTTTTATGCAATACTAATACTTGTCTTACGATATATTTCTTTAAAATATAATTATACCTCGAGTTTTAGTGATTTTAAACTTTTTAGTCCCGAACTTTTTGCAGAATCCTTCTGGTTACAATCTTTAGGAGATTATATAATAAATGTTATTCTTTTTTTAAGTTTTGCTCTTCTAGTATTTTTCAATTTTAAAATTGATTTTAATTCAAATTTTCCAAAACCAATTAAAGTAATTTTTTCGGCTTCATTTGCTAGCGTAATGTTTTTATGCGGATTGTTTATTTCAAATTTAATGTTTGGCTTAGTTTGGAACTCTTCTATGACTTTTTCATTTGAAAACATTTTAGCTCTAGATATTTATAGCTTGATTGGCACTTCAATAATCTTTTTGATAATATTTTCTTTCGTTTTAATTTTTATAAAGCTATTTAGGATTTTTAAAAACGCATTAAATTTTTGGTATCTTGTTATTAGTCTTTTAGTTTTTAGTTCTATTTACTTAATTTTTGCAGAAACAACAAAATTAAGTCTTGCCGACAATTTAATCTTCGCTCTTTTATTTTTCATCGCATGGACTAGCTTAGCTTTTGTTATATTAAAATCAAAAACCAACTATTTTTTTAGTGTTGGTATAATTATAATTTTTGCCTTTTTAGTTTCAGAACACTTTTCACGCCTTAGCGACAAAAAAGAAATAGAAACTTTTAAAGTTTTAACCTATAACCTTGCTGCAGAAAGAGATGTAGGTGCCGAATTTTTTATTAAAGAATCTTTTTATGATTTAATGAATGATGAAAAATTAGTTGAACATCTGAAAAATAAAAATTATGACAAAATTGAAAATGCTGTAAGCTCCGAATTTTTTAACAATAGATATTTTAATAAATATGAAATTCAAATTACAATGTGCGAAAAGGAAGATAGTCTATTGATTGAACCTGACTTAGTTTCGGTAGATTGTTTTGATTTTTTTAGAGAACAAATAAATGAATATGGAATAATTATTCCTTCAACAAATTTTTATTTTTTAGACAACCACAATGGGCGTATATCTTATCTTGGAGAAATTAGATTTCAAGAAAATGATAGTACTGCTATAAATGTTTATGTAGAACTAAATTCAAAAATCTTTAGCGAAGGCTTAGGTTATCCCGAAATATTATTAGACGAAAAATTATTGGTTAAAAAAACTGCAAGAAGCTACAATCACGCAAAATATAACAAGTCAAGACTAATTACTAGCAAAGGAGATTATAAATATCCATTTGCTATTGCTTATAATGAAAACGATACTACTGAATACAAGCTATTTAAAAAAGATTCTTATATTCATTTTCAATATCGTCCCGACCCTGACAATTTAATTATTATAAGTAAACCTTATTCACAATATTCAAGACAAGTAGTATCTTTTTCATATATTTTCTTATTTCTTTTTGTTGTCTTTAATTTAATGTGGTTGTTTTCTAAAATGAGAACAGCAAACTTTTGGAAAGGTGTAAGTTTAAAAGTTAAAATTCAGTCTTGGTTTATAATTATGCTAGTAGTTTCTTTATTAATAACAGGTTCAATAGCAATGAGATTCATTATTGAAGGATATAAAGAAAAACAAAGTGAAATCATGCTAGATAAATTGCTTTCTGTAGCTGTTGAATTAGAACATAGCATAGGACAAAAGAAAGCTATTAATTACGAAGATGTGAATTATCTCAATAATTTATTAATTAAATTGTCTAATGTATTTTACACCGACATAAACCTATACGATTTGAATGGAATCTTACTTTCTACTTCGAGAGCCGACTTGTTTGACAAAGGTTTAAAAGCTAAATATATTGATGCCAATGCTTATTCGGAACTATTGATGAAAAATGCCGGAACTGTAATTGTTGACGAAAAAATTGATGAAATAGATTATATGTCGGTTTACATTCCTTTTAGAAACTATAACAACGAAATAATAGCTTATTTAAACCTTCCATATTTTGCTCGCCAAAATGAGTTTGCTGAAGAAATTTCTAATTTTGTTCTAGCATTCTCAAATATATTCTTGTTTTTAATTTTAATATCTGTAATTGTTGGAGTATTTATTTCGCGACAATTAACTCGTCCGCTTGCTTTGGTTCAAGAAAAAATTAGACAAATGGACATTAATAAAAAAGCAGAAAAAATTGTTTATACTAAAAACGACGAATTAGGTGGATTAATACGTGAATACAATAAAAAAGTTGATGAACTAACAGAATCTGCCAACAAACTTGCTCAGTCTGAAAGAGAAATGGCTTGGCGAGAAATGGCAAAACAAATTGCTCACGAAATTAAAAACCCGCTTACACCAATGAAACTAAGCGTACAATACTTAGAACGAGCTTATGATTTAAAAGACAAAAACTGGGAACAAACATATAAAAAAGTGTCTAAAACTCTTATCGAACAAATAGATATTTTATCAGCTATTGCATCAGAATTTTCAAATTTTGCTAAAATGCCTGCTTCTAAAAAAGAAGTTATTGATATTGTTGAAGTTATTAAAAACTCAATACAATTATTTGAAAATACTGAAGATATAGATTTTGAATTTAAGGAAAATCTAAAATCTAAAGGTTTTGTTTACGCAGATAAAGAGCAGATGCTTAGAGTGTTTACTAACTTAATTAAAAATGGCATTCAAGCAATTCCAAAAGATAGAATTGGATTGATAAAAATAGAAATTTCAGACTCAGATAAAAGCTATATCATTAAAGTTATTGATAACGGAACAGGAATTTCGGAACAAATGATTCCTAAAATTTTCCAACCTAATTTCACAACAAAATCTGGAGGAATGGGATTAGGACTAAGTATGGTAAAAAGCTTGCTAATAAGTAATAATGCAACCATTTATTTCAAAACCGAAGAAAATATTGGAACAATATTCATCATAGAAATTCCAATGTATAACGAAAACAACTTCTAAAATGTGTATATTTTTTAAAATAAATTGTATTTTCTCGCTTTTAAGTATAATTTTGTAAACAATAAAACAAAAATACTTATGCTAATTTCGATGACAGGCTTTGGTAGAGCTTCTACCGAATATGATGGTAAAAAAATTATCATAGACATTAAAACTCTTAACTCTAAAAACATTGATATAACTACTCGTATCCCAAATGCTTATAGAGAAAAAGAAATAGAAGTGCGAAAATTATTGTCTAACGAACTTCAAAGAGGTAAAATAGAGTTTTGTATATTTGTTGAAGCAAACGGAGGCGAGACTAATGCAAAACTTAACGACAAAGTAATTTTAGATTATTACAATCAATTAAAAAATTTGTGCGAAGCCAATAATATTCCATTTTCAAATGATGTGTTGTCGTCTATTATTAGAATGCCTGATGTAGTTGCAACAAATATTGAAGAATTAAACGAAGAAGAATGGGAACATATTTTAAAATTTATAAACCAAGCTATTGATGATTGTAAAGATTTTAGAAAACACGAAGGCTCTATTTTGTCTAAAGATATAATTACCAACTTAAATTCTATTACTAATCTTTTAAATCAAGTTCCGCAATACGAAGAAGAAAGAATAGAAATTATAAAAGACAGGTTAAGCATAAGTTTGAACGAAGTTGTTGACACTGCAAATATTGATGCTAACAGATATGAGCAAGAGATAATTTTTTATTTAGAAAAACTAGATATTAACGAAGAAAAAGTAAGATTAAAAAAGCACTGCGATTATTTTTTAGAAACTTTAAATACTGAAATATATTCTGGTAAAAAATTAGGATTTATAGCTCAAGAAATGGGAAGGGAAATAAATACTTTAGGTTCAAAAGCCAACCATGTAGAAATTCAAAAGTTAGTAATTATGATGAAAGATGAGTTAGAAAAAATTAAAGAACAAGTTTTAAATATTTTATAAATATGAAACCAAAAGTTTTAATATTTTCGGCACCCAGTGGTTCAGGAAAGACAACAATAGTAAATCATTTGCTTTCTAACCCAAAATTTAATCTTAGTTTTTCTATTTCTGCCTGCACTCGTAAGCCTAGAGGCGTTGAAGAACACGGCAAACATTATTATTTCTTGTCAGCAGAAGAATTTAAGCAAAAAATAGCAAATAATGAGTTTTTAGAATGGGAAGAAGTTTATGCAAATACTTTTTACGGCAGTTTAAAATCAGAAGTTGACAGGCTTACAAAACTAGGAAAAGTTGTTGTCTTTGATGTTGATGTTAAAGGTGGAATAAATATTAAAAAATTTTATGAAGAAAATGCCTTGTCGGTATTTATTATGCCACCAAGCATTGAGGAATTGGAACAAAGACTGATAAAACGTTCTACCGACCAACCCGAAGTTATTAAAACAAGAATTGAAAAAGCAAAATACGAAATGAGCTTTGCAAAAGAATTTGATATAATCCTAACTAACAACGAATTACAAACAGCTCTTATAGAAGCAGAAAAAATTGTTGAGAAATTTTTGCAAGGTAAAAGTTTGTAAAGTTGAATTAGTTACCATTCGCTCGATTTTCCCCATACAATCCTACTTCAGATTTTCCTGCACAACCCGCTCGCTCGGATTTAACTTCGTTGAGCTCGCAAGCTCGGTTGCAATCCGAGTGTAACACTTCCCAACACTCGGATTACAAATCTGAACAAGCAGTAATAAAAGCTAAAAGTGAGTCTGAAAGACAAGTTGAAAAATAATATACGATTTTTTGTTTTGTGCTTAAAATGTTGTATATTTGTTACGTAAATTATACGTTAGCTGTGATTTTAAGAACGACCACCAAGAAGCGAAAGAATGACTGAAAAAGAACTTTTATATTATCACCCATATCACTCCTGACTTCGACACGCGTCACCGACATTTTTTGTAACACATTGTTTTTCAGCCTATTGTAAATTTGGTTTGGTTAATTTGGGTGACGCAAGCATAAATATATTATATTTGCTTCATGTTTGTACGAAAAAAAAAGAACAGGTCAGGGACAACTAGTATTGTAGTTGTGGATAAATCACATGGAAAATTTAAAGAACTTATCACAATTGGTGTTAGTAATGACGAAGCCACTATAGAACAGTTGTATTTTGAGGGTAAAAAATGGATACAAGCTCATACAGGTATTCGTGATATGTTTCAAGAGCAAGAAAAGGCACAAGAAGAAAGGCAATTTATGGATTATTTATTGTCTAATGTTGAACACGTTTTGTTAAACGGGACTCAACTTATTTTAGATAACATTTTCGATTCAATAGGCTTTTCGGTAATTGAGGATGAGGTTTTTCGCCAATTAGTTGTCGCCAGATTGAGCCAACCGTTGAGTAAAGCGGCAACGGTAGATTATTTAAAATCTCATTTTGATGAAGATGTTAAACTACACAAGATTTATCGCTATTTAGATAAGCTTCAAAGTAGTCAACAAGACCTTGTGCAACAAATCAGCGTTGAGCATACAAAAAAAATACTTGGTGGTAAGATCGGATTAGTTTTTTATGATGTAACCACACTTTATTTTGAACCCTAACTCCGCCCTTTTAGGTAGTCTATATTTATTTTTTCAAATAATTCCCT
>DAONZU010000030.1:0-23142 GCA_035406965.1 Bacteroidales bacterium | reverse complement strand
AAATAATTTAGCTAGTTAATAATTGTTTTACAATACCCGAAATTGATTTGCTATCAGCTTTTCCAACAAATTTAGAGTTTGCTATTCCCATAACTTTTCCCATATCTTTTATTGAAGAAGCTCCTGTTTCTTGAATAATTTTAGAAATTTCCAAACGTAATTCTTCTTCCGAAAGCTGTGCTGGCAAATATTGTGATATTATTTCTGCTTGAAATTCTTCTGGCTCATATAAATCCATGCGGTTTTGTTGTTTGTAAATTTCAGCAGCATCTTTTCTTTGCTTTATAAGCTTTTGAATAATTTGTAATTCTTTTTCGTAAGCTAACTCTTCGCTTGCTCCAGCTTCTGTTTTAGCAAGTAAAAAAGCAGCCTTTACAGCTCGTAAGGCTTCAAGTTTCTCTTTTTCCTTGGCTAACATAGCTTTTTTTATGTCTTCATTTATTCTATCTAAAATGCTCATAGTATTTATTTTTTAATCTTTGTCAATATTTTTTATTCTCTCATTTGCGGGTTGATTTTCTAAATCTTCCAAATAAAACGAATCATTAAGTTTATTTATATCTTTCATATGTTCATAATCTTTGGGATCTAAATTTGGCAATATTATTTCGTTTTCAGATTTTGAACTTGGCGAAAAATCCAATTCTAACTCAATGGTATTTTGTTCATCTTCTGTATTTATATTTTCTTCCTCTTTTTCGTCTATATAAATTTCGTCTTCTTCAAAATCATCGCCTAAATTAACTTTTATTTTATCTTGTTTAATGTACAACTCTTTATTTGAATCGAAACCTGTAGCAATTATTGTTACACTAATTTTTTCGCCCAAACTTTCATCAAAACCAGTTCCCCAGATAATATTTGTATTAGTGTCTTTTCCAACAATTTCTTTAAGATAACTTGTAATTGTGCCAAACTCGCTCATACTAAGTTCAAAGTCGCCTTGAGAACTAATAATATTCAGCAAAATATTTTTTGCTCCTTTAATATCATTATCCTTGAGTAGAGGAAATTCCAAAGCTCTTTTTATTGCTTCTATATCTCTGTTTTCTCCTTCGGCAGTTGCAGAGCCCATAAGTGCTACTCCGCTTTGTTTCATTACTGTTTTCACATCTTCAAAGTCAACGTTTATATAGCCAGGCACAGTAATTATTTCGGCAATACCTTTGGTTGCGATAGCCAACACATCATCTGCCAACTCAAAAGCATCTGTAAACTTCATGTCTTTGTATATTTCGTTGAGCCTTTCGTTATTTATAACTAATAATGCGTCAACATATTTTTTCATTTCATTTATTCCATCTAAGGCTTGGTTTATTCTTGTTTCGCCTTCTATTAAAAAAGGAATTGACACTATAGCCACAGTTAAAATATCTCTTTCATGGGCTGCTTTAGCAATTATTGGTGCTGCTCCTGTTCCAGTGCCACCGCCCATGCCTGCTGTAATAAAAACCATTTTTGTATTGTCGTCTAAGACTTTTTCTATTTCGGGCAAACTTTCTATAGCTGCTTCTCTTCCTTTTTCAGGCTTATTTCCTGCTCCCCTACCTTCGGTAAGACTTGCTCCTAAAGTTATTTTTGTTGAAATAGGACTTTTTAAAAGAGCTTGAGCATCGGTATTACAAACGATAAAGTCAACATCTTTAATATCTAATTTGTGCATTCGGTTAACTGCATTGTTACCACCTCCGCCAACGCCTATAACTTTAATAATTGATGATTCTTCTCGTGGAATTGCAAATTCAAGATCTGTCATTTTTTATTTCTCCTTTCATTTAGTTAGTTATTTTCTGTATTTTCATCTAATTCATCTTCATCAAATAAGTTTGCCATTTTATTTAGCAAACTATTAAAAACTGAGCCTTTTTCTTTCTTATTTTTCTTTTTTATTTTTTTATCATTTTCATCTTCTTCTTGTGTTTCATTAAGTTTTTGGTTTATTGCATCTAAGTTTCGTTCTTCTTCGGCTTCAATTTCCAACAACTCAATCCCTCTGATAATCAATCCAATAGCAGTCGAAAACTGAGGATTATTTATGTCTTCGGCATACTTACCTACAATAAATGTATTTGGGTATCCTATTCTTACATTACTTTTAAGTATAAATGTGGCTAATTGTTTTAGATTTTTTGTCAACGATCCACCACCTGTAATCACTACACCAGCACTAAGATTATCTTTTACAGATGTATTTTCTATTTGAAATTTTACCGAGAATAAAATTTCGCTAAGCCTAGAGCTAATAATACTTGTAAGTTCGTTCAAACTAATTTCTACTACACCTTGCCTTCTCACACCTTCGATAGACAATAGAGTTTCTTTATGATTTTTTTCTTCAATTGCTGCTCCATAAGCTATTTTTAACTTTTCTGCCTGCTTATCTAAAAGGTCAAGTGTTTTAGCGATGTCTGATGTAATAGTATTTCCACCAATTGGAATTACCGCAGTTTTTATAATTCTATCGCTTTTAAAAATCGCTAAATCTGTTGTACCTCCACCAATATCGATCATTACAACATTATTTTCTTTTTCTTCCTTGCTTAAAACTGCCTCGCTTGAAGCAATTGGCTCTAGAATTAAAGATTTAATTTTCAAATCACATAGTTGAACACATTTTTTTATATTGTTAACCATTCCCATTTTTCCTGTAATAACGTGAAAGTTGCCTTGAAGCGTAGAAGCCTTCATTCCAACAGGATTTTCTATTCCAGGTTTTTTATCAACAACATAAGATTGTGGAATAATATCAATAATTTCTTCGCCAGGATTATTATTCAAACTTATAATTTGGTCTTGCAACACAAGAAGATGTGAGTCTTGAATTTTATCTTCATCATTGCTTAGGTATAAAGAGCAACTAGTAGTTTTTGTTAATACATGTTGTCCTGCAATACCCACAAAGACTTCAGTAAAAATATAATCTGAAGATTGTTCTGCTTTTAATATTGCATTTTTTATCGATCTTACTGTTTCATCAATATTTACAACAATTCCTCTTTGTATCCCATGCGATGGCGATGTTCCAAAAGAAACAACTTCAAAATTATTGTCTTTGGTTTTATATCCTGCTATTGCAACAATCTTTGTTGTTCCAATATCTAATGCCGCTATAATTTCATTATTTTTTTCCATTTGTTACCTTTTTTTACAAATTACTTGATCTGAATATTTTAAGTTAATGCTTGAATATTTGTTCCAATCAACAATATTAAAACCTTTTAAATATAAAGTTTCCATTTTTTTCAATTTATATTCATAATTTTCTAAATTTCCTAAAATAATTATATGATTACCAACTCTAGGTACTAACTCTATATCTCCTTTTGGGCTAATATTTATTTGTTCGACTTGCGATCCCCATAATTCATGAGAATTTATAAAATTTACAAAATCAAACAGATTTAATAGACTTAGTCCGTAATGATTTAACTTAGATTTATTCTGAGTTTTGAAAAATTCTTGGTCTAAATTTCCTGTTACTACAATTAACTGAGCTGTATAATTTTCTGATATTGGCATTAGGTTGCAATCCTCGTCTATATATAAATTCACTCTGTCTGTAATAACTCTCATTATAGGATTTTTTTGTGCTAAGTCTATATTTATATTACCATCTAAATTATTATAAATTTCAGCATTTTTAACATAAGGAATTTCTTCTAAAAATTTTTCAATTTCATTAAAATCAAGACTTTTAATATTTACAGAATCTAAAACGATATTGTTTTCTTTAAATAATTTTTCAACTAATTCCTTATTTAAAAAATTGTGTTTGCCAAAAATATTTATATCAACTGTTCCAGAGAGTATTTTATCTCTTTTAGTGTTTGTAAAACTTAATGCCATAATTAAGTAAGCAAACAAAACAGCCCATTGTAATATTTTTAGAATTACTTTTTTCATTTTACAAAAATATTTTTAATTTTTTGAACAAATTGGTCTATATCTCCTGCACCCATAGTAACTAAGAGTTCAGGCTTTTTGCTTTCTATCAGTTCTATTAAATTATTTTTTTCGCAAACCTGTTTTTCTTTTATACTTACCAAATTTAAAATCAATTCTGAGTTTACGTCTGATATTGGTTCTTCACGTGCAGGATAAATCGGCAATAAAATTAAGTCGTCTCCAATAGATAAACTTTTGGCAAATTCTTTAAAAAACGATTGAGTTCTGCTATACAAATGTGGTTGGAAAATTACTGTAAGTTTTTTATCTGGAAAAATTTGTCGTACAGCTGTCAAAAATGCTGAAATTTCATTTGGATGATGTGCGTAATCGTCAATATAAATATGTTCGTGATTTTTCACAATATAATCAAACCTTCTAACTATTCCCTTAAATGTTTCAATTCCTTTGCGTATTTCTTCAAGTGAAACTTCAGACAGATACGATATGCTTGCTGCTGCTAAAACATTTTCAAAATTATGATTTCCCGGAAAGATGTATTTGATATTTTTCAATTCATCTTTAAGAAATTTTATATCAAAACGACATTCTCCATTTTCATACCTAATATTATATAAGTTAAAATCACAATTTTCATTATTTAAACCATAATGATAAACATTCAAATCTTTGCGTAAATTTTCTTTAAATTCTGGATTGATTTTACTATTTAAAATTACTATTCCTTTATGTTTTGTTTTATTTGCAAAATCTTGAAAAGCAGAACTTATATTTTCTAAATTTTTATAAATATCTAAATGGTCTTCTTCTACACTTGTTATTAATGCTAAACTAGGTTCTAAGTTTAAAAACGATCTGTCGTATTCGTCGGCTTCGACTACAATATTTTCGCTTTTTACATTTATTATAAAATTAGAATTTCTATTTTTTAAAATTCCTCCAATAAAAGCTGTACACGATTTTTCTGTGTTTGATATAATATGTGCACTTATTCCCGAAACGGAAGTTTTTCCATGAGAACCTGCTATTGCAATTGTTTTTTTGTGGCTTGTAATATTTCCAAGAGTTTCGGAACGTTTTTGAATTTTAAAATTATTATTTTTAAACCAATTAAGCTCTGAATGAGTTGTTGGAATTGCAGGTGTGTAAACAACTAAAGTATTTTCTGGATTTTTAAAATATGAATTTACCATATTTATATTATCATCGTAATGTATTGCTACTCCAAGTTTTTCTAATCTAATGCACATCTCATTTCTTACTCTATCATAACCAGAAACTCTAAAACCCTGATTAAGAAAGTATTGTGCCAAAGCAGACATTCCTATCCCGCCAATTCCGATAAAATAAATATTTTCGTATTCTCTATGCATTTGCTAATTTTTTAATTTCATCTGCTATTATATTTGCTGCATCTGCTAACTCTAATTTTTTAATATTTTGAGCTAAATTTTCGCGTTGTTCTTTATTATTCAATAATTCCAAAGTTTGTTTTGTCAATTCTTTTTCTGCATCTGAGTCTTTTACTAATATTGCTGCATTTACTGTTGAAAGTGCCAAAGCATTTTTTGTTTGGTGGTCTTCGGCAACATTAGGCGAAGGTACAAGTATTGTAGGTTTTCCTACTACACAAAGTTCGGAAATACTTCCGGCACCTGCTCGTGATATTATTATGTCGGCAACAGAAAAAGCATAATCCATTCTATAAATAAAATCGCTTACAAAAATTAAATCAGAATTTATTTCTCCTACAATTTCGTCAGCTTTGTCAAAGTAGTGTTTTCCAGTTTGCCAAATTACTTGAACATCTGATTTTACATATTCGTTCAAAGTATTTGCAATGCTATTATTTATGGTTCTAGCTCCCAAACTTCCACCTATTACCAAAACTGTAGCTTTATTTGGATTAAGATCAAAAAACTTAAAAGCTTCGCTAGATTTATTTGTAATGTTTTGAATATCAGCACGTATTGGATTTCCTGTTTTTATAATTTTATCTGCCGGGAAAAATTTATCCATATTGTCGTAAGCAACACAAATTTTACTTGCTTTTTTTGCTAAAAGCTTGTTTGTTACACCTGGATAAGAATTTTGCTCTTGTACTAAATAAGGAATTTTTAAACTTGCCGCAGCTTTTAGAGCTGGTCCGCTAGCATAACCACCTACACCAACAACAACATCAGGTTTAAATTCTTTAATTATTTTTTTTGCTTTTCTATAGCTTTTCAAAGTTTTAAAAATAAATGTAAAAATTGATAAAGAAATTTTTCTTTTCAAGCCAATAACAGGCAATCCTATTATTTTATATCCTGCGGCAGGAACTTTTTCCATTTCCATTCTACCTTCGGCACCGATAAACAATATTTCGGTATCTGCCCATTTTGCCTTTAGTGCATTAGCAATAGAAATAGCAGGAAAAATATGTCCTCCTGTTCCACCGCCACTAATTATTATTCTAAGATTCTTCATTTTCATTTGTATTTATAACTAAATTTAGACTTTCTTTTAATACTTCCTCATCTGGTTCTGTTTCGTTAGAACTAACATCATCAATTTCGGCATTTGAAATATCTTCTTCTATTTCTTGTGCTTTTTTTGCATTTTTCATTTCTTCAACTTCCCTACTAACGCTAAGAATTATTCCCAATGCCATTCCCATAAAAACAATAGAAGTTCCTCCATAACTCACTAAAGGCAAAGGCTGCCCTGTTACTGGAATAACATTAGTTGCAACTGCCATGTTTGAAAATGCTTGTAAAATAATAAGCGCTGCTAATCCGCTTACAATATAAGCTCCAAACTTTCGATTAGTATTTTTCACAATTATTTTAACCCTCATAAACAAATACAGATAAAGTACAATAAGCGGAATTGCTCCAAAAACCAATCCATATTCTTCTATAATTATTGCAAAAATATAATCCGAGTATGGGTGTGGCAAAATATTTCTTTGATTTGATTTTCCTGGACCTAAACCAAATAAACCACCTTTGGCTATTGCTATTTTCGAGTGTTTTTCCTGAATATTTTCTGTCTTATCAGTTTTGTTAGTAAAATTTTCTATTCTATTATTCCAAGTTTCGAAACGTCCTACATGTTTAAAAGTTTTTACTGCTCCAAAAAATAAAAATCCTAGCACCAAACTAGCTGCAACCATTCCTGCAAAATATTTTAATTTCAAATTGCTAAACAATATCAACAGCATAGAAGTTCCAAATAAAAGTAAGGCAGTAGATAAATTGGCAGGTAAAATCAAACCCACAGTTAATAATATTGGGAAATATAGTTTCTTGAAACAACCTTTCCATGAATTTACCTCGTCTTCTTTAATTGCTAAATTTCTGGCTATATACATAATAAGTGCGACTTTAGCAAAATCTGAAGTTTGAAAGGTTATGCCACCAGGAAGCATTATCCATCTTCGAGCATCATTTACATTAATTCCAAAAAACAATGTAAACACTAATAGTCCAATTGCTAGATACCATAAATAAACAGAGGCACGTGAAAAATATTTGTAAGGGATATTGTGTACAAGTAATATAGTTGCTGCTCCTATCATTAGCATTACAGCTTGCCGTATAAGATAAAAGCTAGTGTTTCCTCCTGCTTCGCGATACGCCAATTGACTCGAAGCAGAATAAACAGCAAGTATAGAGTAAATGGATAAAAGTAAAATTATTATCCAAATACCCATATCGCCTTTAAATATTTTTTTCTTAATTCTACCCATTTTTTATTTTTATAAAGCTCTTACTGCTAGTTTAAATTGATTTCCTCTATCTTCATAATTTTCAAATAAATCAAAACTAGCACATGCAGGCGACAACAAAACTGTGTCGTTCTTTTTGCCAAGATAATATGCTGTATTTACTGCTTCTGGCATTGAAGTGGTATCAACAATTTGTGGAACGATATCAGCAAAAGCCTTGTGAATTGCAGTATTATCTTTACCTAAACATACAATAGCTTTTACTTTTTCTTTCACTAAATCCTTTAATGTGTCGTAATCGTTTCCTTTGTCTATTCCACCAACTATCCAAATTATTGGCGAGTTTACAGACTCCAAAGCATACCAAGCCGAGTTTACATTTGTTGCTTTTGAATCATTAATAAATTTGATTCCATGCACACTTATCACAGACTCTAGCCTATGTTCTATACTTTTAAAATCTCTTAAACTTTCGCGAATTAATTCTTTTCTTATGTTTAAAACTTGAGCAACAATACCTGCTGCCATAGAATTGTAAACATTGTGCTTTCCTTGAATTGATAACTCATTTATTTGCATAGTAAAATCCTGTTTATGATTAGTAATATAATTTATTTCGTTTTTGTTTTTGTTTAATAAAGCTCCATTCTCTATTTCATCTTTGTTTTGTGTAAATTCAAATTGTTGAGCCAAAATTTCTCTCTTGCTAATTTCTTGCATTATAGTTTGGTCGTCAGAACAATAAATAAAAACATCTTTAAATGTAGTGTTTTGAAGAATTCTAAATTTTGAATCAACATAATTTTGAAATTTATAATCATATCTATCTAAATGATCTGGTGTGATATTTAGCAAAACAGATAGCTCCGACTTAAAATCAAACATAGTATCTAATTGAAAACTACTTAATTCAAGTACGTAATATTCAAAATTTCCTGTTGCTACTTGATAGGCAAAACTTTGTCCTACATTTCCTGCTAAGCCTACGTTTAAACCTGCTTTTTGCAAAATATGATAAATCAACATTGTTGTTGTTGTTTTGCCGTTGCTTCCAGTAACACATATTTTTATTGCATCAGTATATCTTGCAGCAAATTCAATTTCTGAAATTACTGGGATTCCTATTTCTTTTATCTTTTTTATCATAGGAATACTATCAGGAATACCTGGGCTTTTTATAATTTCAGAAGCTGATAAAATTATGTCTTCGCTATGTTTATTTTCTTCAAAATTTACATTGTATTGTTTTAATAATGTTTTGTATTTTTCATTAATACTTCCTTTGTCTGAAACAAACACATCATAACCTTTGACTGCTGCTAAAATTGCTGCGCCAGTTCCGCTTTCGCCTGCACCTAATATTACAATTTTCTCTTCCATTTTATCTTAATTTTAGGGTTATAATTGATATTACTGCAAGCATCAAAGAAATTATCCAAAATCTGGTAACAATTTTTGGTTCTGGAAATCCTTTCTTTTGGTAATGATGATGAAGCGGTGCCATTAAAAACACCCTTCGCCCCTCGCCATACTTTCGCTTAGTAAATTTAAAATATGAAACTTGTATCATTACCGACAAGCTCTCGGCAAGAAAAACTCCACATAAAATTGGGATTAGTAATTCTTTTTTTATAATTATTGCAAATACAGCTATTATACCACCTATTGTCAAACTTCCTGTATCGCCCATAAATATTTGAGCTGGGAAAGAATTATACCATAAGAAACCAATTGCTGCTCCGATAAAAGCTGCCATAAATATAACCAACTCTCCAGTATTTGGAATGTATAAAATATGTAAATATTCTGCTGCAATTCTGTTTCCAGAAACATAGGCTAAAATTCCTAAAGTAGCTCCTATTATTGCCGATGAGCCAGTAGCCAAACCGTCCAAACCATCGGTTAAGTTTGCACCATTAGACACCGCCGTTACTATTAAAATTGTAACAATAATAAAAACTAACCAAGCTACTTTTTCTGCATTTTCGCCTAAAAACCAAACTAGCATTGCATAGTCGAACTCATTATTTTTGAAAAAAGGTATAGTAGTTTTTGTTGATTTAACATCAACATATTCTACAAATTCACTACAATTTTGATTATCAACAACTTCCACCACTTCTTGGTTGGTTGTTCCACATACTTTAGTTCTTATTACAACATCATCAGAGAAATACAAAATTCCACCAACAATAAAACCTAAAGCTATTTGTCCAATTATTTTGTATTTTCCTTTTAATCCAACTTTATTTTTAATTTTAATTTTTAAATAATCGTCTAAAAAGCCTATTGTTCCAAGCCATACAGTTGTAATAAGCATCAACAAAACATAAATATTATCAAGTTTTGCAAATAACAATGTTGGAATAATTATTGCCGCAATGATTATAAGTCCGCCCATTGTTGGAGTTCCTTTTTTCTTCATTTGATCTTCTAAGCCCAAATCTCTTATTTCTTCTCCAATTTGACGCTTTTGTAAAAGTCTAATAATTTTTTTACCAAAAAATATACTAACAATCAAAGATGTGATTGTTGCCATAGCAGCTCTGAAAGTAATATATTCAAAAACTCCCGCTCCTGGAACACCTAATTCTTGTAAATAATTAAATAAGTAGTATAGCATTATTGTAACAAATTAAAAATTTCACTTAAAACTTCTTTATCATCAAAATGATGTTTAACACCATTAATTTCTTGATATTTTTCATGTCCTTTTCCAGCAACAAGAATAATATCGCCTTTATTAGCAAGCATCACAGCTGTTTTTATTGCTTCTTTTCTATCTGTAATTTTTATAGTTTTTTTCTGTTGAACTATATTCACACCTTTAAGCATATCCTTTAGTATTTCTTCTGGATCTTCGCAACGTGGATTATCAGATGTAAGAATCAATTTATCGCTGAGTTCTGCTGCAACGCAAGCCATTTCTGGGCGTTTGGTTTTATCTCTATTTCCACCTGCTCCAACAACAGTAATTACTTTGCCTTCACCAGCATTTATTTCGTTTATTGTTGTCAAAACATTTTCGAGAGCATCGGGTGTGTGTGCATAGTCAACTATTGCTGTAATATTGTTGTTAGAATGTAATGTTTCAAATCTACCTTCTACTGGTTTTAAAGCTGAAATATTTTTTAAAACCTCATCGCTTTCAAACCCTAATTCTATTGCAGTGGAATATATCGCTAATATATTAGACACATTAAATCTTCCTATAAAATTTGTCCAAACTTCTTTATTGTCAATTTGTAACAACATTCCCTCAAAATGACTTTCTAAAACACTAGCTCTGTAATCAGCAACAGTTTTAATACCGTAGGATATTTTTTTAGCCTTTGAGTTTTGCAACATTACTTGTCCGTTTTTGTCATCATTGTTAGTTATTGCAAAAGCCTTTGGAGAAAGAGAAGTGAAAAATTGTTGCTTTGCTTTTAAATATTCTTTAAAAGTTTTATGAAAATCTAAGTGGTCGTGAGTTAAATTTGTGAAAATTCCACCTACAAACTGTAAACCAGCAATTCTATTTTGAACTATAGCATGAGAGCTAACTTCCATAAAACAGTAATCGCAACCAGAGTCAACCATTTCAGATAGATATTTATTTAGTTTAAGCTGATCTGGCGTTGTATGTGTAGCTTCTATTTTTTTATTATCAATAATTACTTGTATAGTAGAAATCAAGCCAGCTTTATAACCTAATTTTTGTATAAGATTATATAAACTTGTAGCAATTGTTGTTTTTCCATTAGTACCCGTAACGCCAACTAATTTTAGCTTTTGAGATGGATTATCATAAAAATTTGAAGCTAAAATTCCAAGTGCTTTTGATGATGATTTTACACTTATATAACTCACTTTTGGATTAAGAGTTTCTGGCATTTTTTCACAAATAATTACACTTGCACCCTTTTCAATAGCTTGATTTATATATTCATGCCCATCTTGAAGACTACCAACAATAGCAACAAACATGTCATTTTCTTTCACATTTCTAGAGTCGAACTCTATTTTTGTAAAGTTGCCATCATTATTAAAAATGCTTTCAACTGCATTTATTTCTGATATGTAATTTTTTATATTCATTCGCATAGATATAAAATAATTTTGTCGCCTTTTCTTAAATCACTTCCTGCTTCTGGAACTTGCCTGTAAATTCTGCCTCTACCAACAACTTGAGTACTAAGTCCGCAATCTTCAAGAATTACTACTGCATCTTTTAATCCCATATTTCTCACATCAGGAACTTTGGTATTATCACTAAAACTAACTGGATTTAATTTTACAATATCATCACCTTTATAAACTCCAGTAATCCACTTAGTTTGATTTACATCTTTAATATCCACTTCATAATTCAACCACTTAAAAACATTGCTTGTTTCTTGCTTGCATCCTTTTTTTACACTTGGCAAAGAGTAAGCTAGCTCTTCTTCTGCTGATGATTTATAATATTTTGGACTTAAAGAATAAATTTTGTCTGCTATTTCCTTAAACACTGGAGCGCTAACACTTCCACCGTAATAAGCATTTTTAGGTTCATAAATTGACACTATACACGAGAACTCGGGATTGTCGGCTGGAAAATATCCAACAAAAGAAGCGTGATAACCTCTTTGAAGACTATCTCTTCCATAGTTCATTTGTGCGGTTCCTGTTTTTCCTGCAATTTGATAGTTTTCACTTTTTATATTTCTAGCAGTTCCTTCTTCAACTACCCCTACGAGCATTTTTTGCACTTGACTCAATGTTTTTGGTGAGCAAATTTGTTCGTTAAGAACTTCTGGTTCAAAATATTTTACTATTTTGCCTTTATCGGCAAGTGCTTCGGCAAAAAGTGGTTTTACAAACTTACCATTGTTAGCAATAGCATTATAAAAAGCTAATATTTGTAAAGGTGTAATTTGCAACTCATATCCCATAGACATTTGCACTAAAGATATTCCCGACCATGTTCCTTGATAAGGTATATTTACTGTTGGTTTTGCTTCACCTTTTATGCTCACACCTAAAGGCTCTGTCAAATTTAGTCTTTCAATTCCTTTATAAAACTTTAAAGGTTGGAGCTTGTAATTTTCATATACAACCTTTGCTATTGCAACGTTTGAAGAAACCTCTATTGCTCTTTGAAAACTAATTTCGCCATAGCCACCCTTTTTTGTATCTTTAACTGTTTTATATGAAATTTTTTCACTTCCATCTCCTGTATCAATAATATCATCAGGTTTTATATACCCGTCTTCAAGAGCAATAATTGCAGAAACAAGTTTAAATGTCGAACCTGGGTCTATTGCATAAGCAACCGCATGATTTGTTTTTTCTACATATTCACCGTTTGAGTTTAATTCTTTATTAGCAATTGCCAACACCTTACCTGTTTTCACATCCATTACAACAGCTGTTCCGAAACTTGCTTCATATTTAGTAAGTTGTTTTATCAATGCAGTTTCAACTATATCTTGTAATTCTATATTTATTGTTGCAATTAAATCAAGACCATCTTTAGGTTCTATATATTGTGCATCTTCAATTGGCATCCATAAATTTCCTGCAATTCTTTCATTAATGGTATGTCCTTCTACTCCTTTTAGTTCTTCATTATAAAAATCTTCTAAACCAACTCCTTTTGCTCTATCTGTTGGTTGAGTACCTAAAGTTCTTTTTGCCAATTCTCCAAATAAATTTTCTCTTCTATAAGTTTTTTGATAAATAAATCCTCCCTTGAGCCTTCCTTTTCTTAGGAGAGGAAAATTTGACATTTTTTTAAAATCAGTATAACTAAGATTAAAGCTAAATCTGTAATATCTCGAACCTGAATCTCTGGCTCTTATTAATTCATTTCTGTATTGCTGTTTTGTTTTATCAGGCAATAACTGAGATAAGCACAAACTTAAAGAATCTAAATTTTCATCAAATATTTTTTGTGTTATAGCATCTGAATTTGGGTCCATGCCAACTTCATAATATGCTATAGAAGTAACCAACAATTTTCCATCACTAGAATAAATATCTCCTCGTTTTGGTTCTATAGAAGCATAAACTTTTGTAGTCTTTAAAGCATTATCAATCAATTCCTTATCATAAAAAAATTGAAAGTAAATAATTTTGCATATAAAAAATACGCCTATAGCTATCAAAACTAGATAGAGCAAGTTATATTTAATCAATATGCTTCTTCTTGAACTCATTTATCTTTATTACTCGAAATTTTATATGGTGGCTTACTTGGCTCTTTTAACTGCGAGCCTTTTTCGTTTAACAATTCCAACACTCGTTCTTTTCTGCTATTTTGCATTAAAGGCGATTGTATTTCAATTTTTTCTGATCTTAAATTTTCTATTCGCTTCTTTGCTTCATCTGTTTGTCTAAAAATATTTTCTGCATTAAATCTATTTGATATATATATCAAGCCTAGTATGAAAAGAAAAACAATAAAAGGAATTTGCCTGCGAACAAAATCACTTACCAAAATGGAACCGTTAAACAATCCCTTTATAGTGGTTTTTATTTGCTTTATATGTGATGTGTTCTCTTTTTTCATATTCTTTCTGCTATTCTTAATTTTGCTGACTTTGCTCTAGGATTTTTTTCAATTTCTGCATCACTCGGCAAAATGATTTTTCTATTTATTGCTTTAAAATTCAAGTTGGTTTGACCAAATATGTCGGTTTCTAATTTTCCTTCTGTATTTCCAGTTTTTATCAGATTTTTCACTAATCTATCTTCTAAAGAATGGTAAGATATTATTGACAGTCTGCTTCCAGGTTTTGTAATTTTAGAACAAGAACTTAAAAAATCATCTAAAGCATTTATTTCATCATTAACACTTATCCTAATGGCTTGAAATACCTGAGACAAATATTTATATTCTTTATTTTTAGGAGTAACTGGACTTATAATTTCAATAAATTCTTCAATTGTTTCAATTTTATTATAAAGTCTATATTCTAAAATTAAACTTACCAATCTTCTTGCATTTGGAATGTCGCAATAGTTATTAAAAATATAAAGCAATTTTGCCTCATCATAATTATTTAAAACATCACTTGCCTTAGTTTCTTGTTTGTCGTTCATTCTCATATCGAGTTTCCCACCTAAGCGATACGAAAAGCCTCTGCTATATTCATCAATTTGATAAGACGAAATTCCCAAGTCAGCCAAAACCCCATCTACAGTTTCATGACCTAAATACTCCAAATAATTTTGAATATATCTAAAATTGCCATAAATTAAAGTTAGCCTATTGTCTTTGATTTTATTTTTATGTGCATCTTTATCTTGGTCAAATGCAATTAGTTGTCCTTTTTTCGAAAGTTTAGAAAGTATTTCTGCAGAATGTCCACCACCACCAAAAGTAGCATCTACATAAACTCCATCTGAATTTATGTTCAATCCCTCTATGCTCTCTTTTAGTAATACTGGTTCGTGGTACATATCTTCCTATTCATAAAAATTAGTGTCGTTGCCCAAAATTTCTTCTATATTTTTGGCAAAAACTTCTTGATCCATTCTTTGTTTATCATACTCTTCTTTAGACCATATCTCGATTTTTCCTTCTTGACCCGCTAATACCATTTCTTTGTCGATATTAACATCATCTAACAATTTCTTAGGAATCAACAGTCTAAAGCTTCCATCAAAAGGAAGACGAGCGCTATCTCTGTGATAATCACGAATTATGCGTGCATGCACTCTGTTAAAAGGATTTAGCTTACGCTTCATAATATACATATGAGTATCCCACTCTTGTTCTGGATACAAAATCAAGCAAGGCTCGTAAATGTCTTTTTTTACAACAAAAGGTTTTTCCAAATCTTCGGCAGGAATTTGCTTCTTCAATCCCGAAGGAAAAGCTATTCTCCCTTTTGCGTCTAATTTAACTATATATTCTCCGACAAACATATTTTAAAATTTATGCGTAAAAATATATAATTTTACTACACAATGCAACATTTTACTACATTTTAATACACTTTGTTAATAACTTTTTATTTGAAAAATCTTAATTATTTGATAATCAAGCGTTTGTTGTTTTGCAAAAAACATTTATATTTGCAGAAATTAACAAGTCAAAAAATGGAAGAAGATCAATTATGGCGAATTGATATTGATGCAGTATTAGAGGCAAAAAATCCGAAATTAGCTAGACGTTTGCCTAAATTTGTAAAATCTTATTTAAAGCGAATAGTTCATCAAGAGCCTATTAACAAATTTTTAGAAGAGAACAAAGGCAAGCAAGGTCTAGAGTTTGTTGAGGCAACCATAAAATTTTTAGATTTAAAAGTTGAATTTGAAGGTTTTGAAAACATTCCTGATTCTGGTCGATATATTTTTGCTGCCAACCACCCATTAGGTGGTCTCGAAAGCGTAGTTTTAATGCACATTGTTGGACAGAAATTTAAAGATTTTAAATTTGTTGTAAATGATATTTTAATGTTTTTAAAACCACTTGCTGTACTGTTTTTACCCATTAACAAGCATGGGTCTCAATCGCGTGAAAGCTTTACTTTAATCAATAAATATTATGCTTCCGACTATCAGATTTTATATTTTCCTGCAGGTTTGGTTTCTCGAAAAATAAAAGGAAAAGTTCAAGATTTAGCTTGGCAAAAAAGTTTTGTAAACAAAGCAGTAGAGTTTAAGCGTGATATAGTTCCAATTTTTATAGAAGGCAGAAATTCTAACTTTTTTTATAATTTGTCTCGTTTTCGTAAGTTTTTGGGGATTAAAGCAAATATTGAAATGCTTTATTTAGTTGATGAAATGATGAAACAAAGAGGAAAAACAATAAAAATAGTTTTTGGCGAAGTTTTTCCTTATACAAACATTGATAAATCGAAAAATGCTACTGAATGGGCTGCATATTTGCGAGATTTAGTATATTCTTTAGAAAAAAATCAAAAAAGTCAAAAATATTAAGTATTTTTACAAAAATTTTTTTTTTGAAATGACGACAATGGAAGCAGTAATTCCGCCAGTAGAAACAGAACTTTTACTTGCAGAATTAACAAAAGATAAATTTCTACGAAAGTCCAATTTTGGCAACACAGAGCTTTATGTTTTTAATTGTAAAGATTCGCCAAATTTAACTAAAGAACTCGGACGACTTCGAGAAATTACTTTTAGAATGGCAGGTGGCGGAACTGGCAAATCTTACGATATTGACCAATATGATTTGGGCGAAGACCCTTATTTGCAATTAATAGTTTGGGATCCTGAAGAAAAACAAATCATAGGTGGATATCGTTTTATCTTAGGTGATACAGTTCTTGACAATCCCGAAGAAAAGTTAGCAACTTCTCATTTGTTTGATTTTTCTGAAAATTTTTTAGAAAATTATTTACCCTACTCTATTGAATTAGGAAGGTCATTTGTGCAACCCGGATATCAATATGGAAGAAATGCTCGCAAAGGCATGTTTGCTTTAGATAATTTATGGGACGGATTAGGTGCTTTAACTGTTGAATACCCAGAAATGAAGTATCTTTTTGGAAAAATAACAATGTATAAACACTTTGACATTAGTGCGAGAGATCATATTTTAAGTTTTTTAGGTTTGTATTTCCCTGATACAGAAAAATTATTGACACCAAAAGACCCCATTGCTTTCAAAAAGGCTGAAAATGTTTTTGCTGGAAATGACTATCAAAACGATTATAAAATTTTAAATGCAAAAGTTAGAGAAACAGGCGAAAAAATTCCACCTTTGGTAAATGCTTATATGAACTTATCGCCTTCAATGATAACTTTTGGAACTGTTGAAAATGACGAGTTTGGTGGCGTTGAAGAAACAGGAATTTTAATTAACATCGCAGATATTTACGCTTCAAAATCCGATAGACATATCAAAACTTATAAACGCGGTATCAAGCTATCGCAAATTTTTCCACGAAATATAAAAATTTTTAACCCAAAACAATGGAGATTGTCAAAAAAACAAAATAAATCTATCAAATAATTTTTTAAGAATAATTTTTTTGTAATTTTATAGTTTTATTAAAAGTTAAATTGTTTTGATGAGAATATTTTGTTTTATATTTTTTTTACTTTTCACTTTTAATCTTGCTTTTGCTCAAAACCTTGTAGAAAATGGAAGTTTTGAAAATGCTTGGACTTGTCCCGAGACTTTTACTACATTTCCTTATGCTAGACCATACCCTGGTTGGCTAAACCCCAGCAAAGGAACTCCAGACCAATTTCACCCCTGTAGCTTAGGCGATGCTTCTGTTCCTTTCAATTTTGCAGGTTTTATGTTCCCTGCCGATGGAGCAGCATATGCTGGAATTATTCTAAGAGAAACTTTCGACGATTCTACAAAAACTTATAAAGGCGTTTCAAGAGAATATATTCAAACAAAATTATTAGAACCATTAAAAAAAGAAGAGTTATATTGTGTGAAATTATCTTACGCAAATGCTTCTAAATCCTTGTTCTCGGTTGATGCACTTGGAGTTACACTTACAAACTCAAAAATTGGCGTTAAAGATGCCGGTTTAATTATTCAAAGACCACAAGTCATAAACAAGCCCGGACACATAATGGACAATTTCGACAATTGGATAGAAATGTGCGGAACTTATCGTGCTTTTGGTGGAGAAACTTATCTAACAATAGGTAACTTTTTTGATAACGCACAAACAATTTACAAAACTAATGTTGTAGAATTTACAGACTCTGCTTTTTATTATGCTTACTATTATATTGATGATGTTAGAGTTTTTAAAATAGACCACGATTTTGAATGTGGCTGCACAGATGATTTATCGTTTGGCTCCGACTGGATGGCAGATAACTATGACCCAAGAACTGGATACAACACAAAAGGTTTATTAGCCTTAAACTCCAATGACGGAACTGAAAGTGCAGACGGAGCAGAAGGAGCAGACGAAAAAGACTTAGCTGACGGAACAAGTGGAAAAAATGGAAGTGGAGAAAACAGCGGAACTGATAACAAAGACGAAAATGGAGGAACTGACAGGAAAGATAGCACTGGAGGAGCTGATGACAAAGACGGCACTGGAGGAGCTGATGACAAAGACGGCTATAGTGGCACAAGCGGAACAGACAAAAACAATTTAGCAGACAATAAATCAAACGCTTCTGCAAATTCAAAAGATAGCAATGAGAGTAAAAACCTTGCAGGAAATATTGATGGAAACAATTCGTCAAACTTTGCTATGCTTAACTTAAAAGAAAGTGAAATTACTGAACAGGCTTTTGAGAAAGCAAGAGTTGGTTCTAAATTCAACTTAAATAGAATATTCTTTGAATTTAATTCTTCTGAATTGCTAGCTCTTTCATATATTGAATTAGATAAATTAGTTGAAATTTTAACTTCAAAACCAAATTTGCGAATTGAAGTAAGAGGACATACCGACAATGTTGGAACCGAAAGCTACAACAGAACACTTTCCATGAAAAGAGCACAAGCTGTTTATGATTATTTAATTTCTTCGGGTATTGACAAAAAACGCATGAAATATAGAGGTTTTGGAACAAAAGTTCCTGTTGCCTCTAACGAAACAGAAGAAGGGCGAAGTTTAAACAGACGTGTGGAAATTATGATTGTTGAATTGTAGCCGTTTTAAGGATTAATTTTTATATTATTATCAATTAAAGTATTGTTGTAACACTGAATAAACGCTTGGTAAAACAAGTTTAAATCATTTTTTTTCTTTTGATAATTTTCGTCATCAATTAAATTAATATTTCCATGGAAATCGTTTTTATAATTCCATAATTTTGTTGGTTTATCATTGCTAAATACTATAACTGTTGAATCGGAAATTATTTGATAATTATCATTAAAAAATGATACTGCTGTATTATTTGTATTTAGACTATCAAAAACGCTAGAACCAAATGAAAAAAACTCATGTGGATAGCCGATATAATCAAGAATAGACGGCATAATGTCGATTTGCTGACAAGTTTTTTTGTATTCGCCTTTTAAATTATTTGCTGGGTCATAAAACAAAATTGGAATAGAAAACAATCCTGCTGGACTTGTATAATAATCAAGCCATGGTTCAGAAGAATGGTCGGCACATATTACAAACAGAGTGTTATCATACCATTCTTTAGTTGATGCTGTTTCAAAAAATTTCTTCAAAGCCAAATCTGCATAAGCTATAGATTTATGAATTTCAAGCGGTCCCTCTGGTAAAATATTTTCATATTTTTCGGGAACTGTATAAGGATGATGAGATGAAAGTGTGAAAATAGTAGCAATAAATGCTTGCTCATTTTTCGAAAGTTCTTCAGCAATAAACTGCAAATATTCTTCATCTCTAATTCCCCAATGCCCATCAAAATGCTCTGGATATGGATACTCGTCCCTACCAGAATATTTATCAAATTTTGCAAGTTCTGCATAAGCATCAAAATTCATAGTACCATTATGTCCACCATGATAAAAAACGCTATAATATCCTTCTTCTTTAAGCAAACTTGCTATGCTTGGAATATTATTATTGATATAAGGCGACAAAATAAAAGGCGTTGCCATCAGTGTTGGCACAGAAGACAAAATTGCGGGTATGCCTTCTATAGAGCGTTTTCCATTTGCAAAAGCATTAGAGCAAAAATATGATTCGTAAATCAAAGAATCTAAAAAAGGTGCAAAATTTTTATTTTTATCAAGAGGATTTTCAGGATTTAGACTGCTCAGATGTTCACAAGAAAAACTTTCTAAAATGATAATTACAATGTTCTTTTTATTAAAATTTTCTTTTTTATAAAATTTATAGCCTTTAAAATATTTATTCAATTCGTTTTCGTTTTCAAAGAAAGTTTTTCTTTCAAGACCTATCTTATTCCAAGTTCTAATAATAGAAAAAGCACTGTTTAGAACTATTGGCGAGTGATTTGTTGGAGCATATTTTGCCGCAGTAACTAAAGAAATTGGTCTTCGTTCAAAACCACCTCTCATTAAAATAAAAGAACAAAATAAAACAAGAATGAAAATAGCACTAGATTGAAGATATGACTTCACTCCTCTGTTTTCATATGTTTTGTACTTGAAAAACTTTTTTAATACAAGTATTAATATAACACAAAAAACTATGAACAAGACTACTGCTACCCAAAAATCAACAATAAAATCAAGCCATAAATTTTTCATCTCGCTTTTCATCTCTACAAGCATTAGTAATGTGTCGTAACTTGTTCTACGGAAAACAAAAGGATAATAAAAAGCATCAATAATACTTGGAATTAATATTACAATATTAAATATAAAAGCAGTTGTGAAAAGAATTTTCTTATAATATTGTTTATGAAAAAAATTTTGAGGTAAAAAGAATAAAAGCAAAAACAAAAAGTTTGCAAAGCACAAAGAAGACAAGTCAAACCTAAGACCTGTGAAATAGTAGTAAAAAAATTGTGAAAATGTGATGTCGAATAAATTATAATTAAATATAAAAATCAGTATCCTAGCCAAACTATAGACAAAGAGTAAAATTGCCATCAAGACAAATACTCGCATCAACAAAGACAGCTGAGATTTAATTATTTTTTTATTCATGTTTTATAAGTTACCGCTTATTAAAACCTATTTTTCACATCTATGATTTACAAAATTAGCAATTATTATTAACAAGGGAAAAACTTGTTTAATATTTTTAATCTTTGTTTTGATTTTTTTATTATCTTTACACTCTCAAAAATAGGTGAAGATGAATTTGTATAGTGATATATATCAACTACTTAAGTTTAATGATTGCGTAATAATTCCCGGTTTTGGTGGTTTTATTGCGAATTATTCTAGTGCAAAAGTTGATTTTAACAGTCAAGAATTTTTTCCGCCATCTAAAAGTATAGCTTTTAATAAAAGTTTAAACTCAAATGATGGTTTATTGCTAAATCACATTTCAAAGTCAAGAAATCTATCTTGGGAAAAAGCTGTTGAAGAAGTTGAAAATTTTGTTGAATCAGTAAACAATTCTTTAAAAAACAATGAGGTTGTTGAGTTTCCTGGTTTGGGTTGCTTTGTTTTAAATCAAAATGTTTTGGTTTTTACTCCTTTCGACTATAATGATTTATTAGAAGATTCATACGGACTTTCTGTTTTTACCTATCCTATGCTTAAATTTGAACGCAAGCCTGTTTTTGTTCAAACCAAAGAAAAAGATAAAAAACAAAGAAAATCGCTACGTCCTTTAGTTTACACTCTAACTTCTGCAGCAGTTCTTGCCGGACTGGTAACTTTATCTTTCCATTTTGGCTTATTTGAAAATCAAACAAAAAATGCTGAAACTGCAAAAGTTGTTTCTGTAGAAAATATTATAAAACCAAGTACTACACCTAAAACTGCTGAAATTGCCGTACTTCCAACTGAAGAAATTCAAGAAGAAATAATTGAAGAAGAAATTGTAGAAAACATTATTGAAGAAGATTTTGTAGAACCAGATTTAACAATAAACACTAACACTCAAAGCCATTCGGTTCATGTAATAGCTGGAGTTTTTTCTTCTTCTGAAAATGCACATAACTTATGCGAAAAATACAAATCTCAAGGTTTTGAATCTATTATTTTACCACACAATAATATGTATAGAGTCAGCCTCAAATCTTTTGCAGACACAAAAACCGCTTACGCCGAACTTCAAAACCTTAAAGAAAAGTCTGACAATCAAGCACTTTGGGTGTTGGGGGAGTAATGTGTTAAAATAAAAATCGCTACTTTTGTTTAATTGCTACTGATTAATAACAATCTTTCATTTTATGACATTAGAGTTAAATTGTTCTGACTATCATCTATTTGTGGATAAACTATTAAAGCAATTTTTATTATTCCACCAATAGCAGTAATTAATCCCGCTTCATTTAAATAGCCTTCATTTTTAAAATCAAGATTGTGAGCTTCTTCATTTCTAATCTTTTTTATAGCATTAAAAAATTGATACTCTATGTCTGTAATTATTTCTTTTTCTTTGCAAAATAGCAGATAATTATGTAAATCAAATCTACGCCCTTTTTCTTCTTTTTGCCATGAAGCAAAACTTTCATTTTCTTTACAATAAATTGTCAGTAAATGCTCAATAATCTTTACAAGGTCTTCAATTGCTTTCTCTACATATCCAATTTGCAACAAATTAAGTGCTGTAGTTAATTCGTTTGCAACTTTTTTATCAACATTAGAGAACTTTAATATAAGTTCTTTAATTTTTTGTTTGATATTTTCACTAATATTAGGATTCTGTTTTAAACTGCAAAGAATAAGTTCTAAATTATCTCTATCATCTTCAAGTTCTGCAATTTTTTCTTTTTTATTTTTATTTTCGAAATAAAGGTAAACTGCAATAAAAATTGTAATGATAGCAGCTGCTGCTACTCCAATTTTTATAATATCATTTTTATTGTTACTCATTTTTTGTATATTTATTTTAACAAAACAAAAATACAAAACTCTCAAACACTAAACCAAAAAAATGCAATGTTTTTTAATTTTCCATGCATCTGTAAACTTAAAAAAAGGCTTATAGGTCAAAAAGTAGGCTGTAATCTTCTAAACATGTTTCTATTACTAT
>DAONZU010000029.1:0-23461 GCA_035406965.1 Bacteroidales bacterium | reverse complement strand
TTTTATTTGCAAGGCTTTGTTTTTAATTTTAGATAATTAGTTGCGGATTTAAGGAACTTTTTTAAATTTTTTTAACGGTTGAGTGTATGTGCCGTAATGGATTACGTGGCAGTTTACTGTCCATTTACACGATAGTTTGAGCGGGTTGTAACACATGAATACCTTTAAAACTCTCTTATGGCATATGCTCTTTGTTGGAGGCTATGCTTCTCTCTCATTTAGTTTTGTGCTACAAATACACGTATGATTGTGGCGGAAAAACATTAAAGTTGTCCCGCAAATTTAATGGTTGTTTGTATTTTTTCGGATTTTTGATTTTTATTGCATGCGCAATTTTTCTATCTGCAAAATATTCGAAGAAACGGTCTTCCGAAATACCAGAATACTCTTTTGTCTGTCTCCAAACTTCACTTGGGTTATAACTTAGAATATCGGCTATCTCAAATTCTCCAATAACTTGTTGAACGGGTGATGATGCGTAAACAACAACCGTTTTTATATTTGGGTTTTTGAAAATAACTTTACGAAATTCAAATTTTTTCGTACCATCAAATATTTTGAAAGCAAACTCAGGCTTAATCGACAATAAAACTTTCATCACTTTTTGTAGCTTTTAAGATAATATTAAATTGTTCTTTTGTAATTGGCTTAAAACCTCTTGGCGGGTCATTTACCCCTTTTAAAACTTTTAAATCTATAAGTTCTTCCATATTTATTCGATGTGGAAAAGAATATACGTATAAGAATCTAACAACAAAAGGCTTTGATGAGCGATAGCTCCACATTGCACGAAGTTGTTCCTCTGGGAAGACACTACCTTTCCTGCAATATAAAATAAAATCCTCTTCATCTTTGAAATCATATTTCACTTCATCTACAACCCCGATAGTGGAAACGACACTTTTGTAGTAGCCTCCTGTTCTATAGAAGACAAGAATATCTCCTGCTTTTGGATGTGGTGTTAATGCCCTTGAAACGTATATTTTACTTATACTATTTCGGTGTGGAAAATCCTCAATAAAATCTTCTGGTGACTCTGTATTCAAAATAGAATCTGGCAACAATTCTGTATGATAGTCCGGATAAATTGGTACAATAAAACATTCTTTGTTCCTTGAAATAAAGGGATAACACTCTTTTAGATGATTATCATCTGTTTTCTTACTAAAATCTCTGACATAAACTAATTCGTCGTCATCTTTTTTACCCCATAATACAAAGCCCCACTGCTCAAGCAAATCTATTAATCTCCTTTGTTCGTTTCGTTTATCAAAAATCGTCACATAAATCTCATCTACCTTGTTTTTAAGAGCATTGTCAAAAATAATTTTCATAAAACGCTCTCCCAAACGAAAGCCATTATTGATAACCTTAAATGTTCCTATTTTTAAACGTTTTTTAGGTGCGAAAATAGGATGAATGTTTTTGTAATCTTCTTCTGTTCCTTCAACTTTCAAATACAAAAACGACAAAAGTAATCCATTATTTGAATTTATAGTAATGTAAGCTTCTTCATCAAACTTTTTGATGAACCATTTATCAAAACCAGCATAATCCTCTTTTAAACTGGTAAAGAAATCATCGCTAAGATTTATTCTTCCAAACTTTAATTTTTGAACATTAAGAACTTTATAGTTTACTAAATCGGGATGTTCAGCAAAAGTTTTTTCCAGAAAAGAGTCAATAGTGAAAACTTTATTTTCAATACCCAATTCAATGGCTTTTTTGTGTATTTTTTTGTCTTCGGTTATTAAAATATCTACGCGACCAACAAAAACTTCATTTAAAAGTTGTGTGTCATTTTTATCATTATCATTAACATCAATTTTACTTGAAACATTTATAACCTCTGCTTGTAAAGGCGAAGGAATGTCGATATGTTCGTAACTGTCTAATTTTATCTGAAAAGTTTCAACTGTTTGTTTGTTTTTATATTTTTCAATTTCAAATATTGTTACAGAATGAACGCATTTTGTGTATTTTGCCCGGTCTAACCAACGATACAAAATACCTACGTCTTGATTTATTATCTTTGAGGCTTCCCTATGAATGATGATATTTGTATCAAGAAGTGCTTTCATTTTGGCATTAAAGTTTTAAGACGTAAAATTAATGAATTAAAATAGTTTTTTTTTGTGCCAAATTTTTTAAAATATTATTTTATTCAAGGTGTTTTAGAAATATATAAATGCATTTGAGTTAAAAGTTCTTAAAGTTTTTAAAGTTCGTAAAGTAGAGCTTGTACTATGCGAAACAATAGACGCGTCAGCTTCTTTAAACTTTCAACTTTAAACTTTCAACTTTTAACTTTTAACTTTTAACTGTTTTAGTCTTTGATGCAACGAACAGAGAAGCCATTTTCTTTACTATAATACTTAAACGCATTGCTATTATTGCTGTCTAAGTATCTGTTCCAAGCGTAGTCGCTACTATATTCGGTTGCACTATACCAAAAACCATAAGAGTTAAGATAGCTGAAAACGCCACTGTATTCTCTGTATCCACCTGGTAGAGCGTTAAAACCAGATTCATTTGTAGCTCCTTCGTTTGGAATATTCCAGTAAATGCTATCTGTTGATTTTAGTTTTCCTCCAGCAACAGTTTCGCCACCTAAAAATTCTGTTAGTTGTTCCCATTCGTTATTAGTTGGTAAATGCCAACCTTCTGGGCAAGCAGATAATGCTGCTTTCCAATTATATAGAACTCCGTATGTTTTGTATGTGTCGGTTGCTTTAGCTTCTTCTACATTATTACCTTCATAGTCATATACATAATAATGAGGTTCAGTATAAGAACCTGTGCTAGGAGCATCAACACTTGGTAAATATTTTAAATTTTCTGCCATCCAAGTTTGTTCGCCTATTTTTACAATTTTATAAATATTTCCATCACGCTCATCAGTAAAACTGTTATCTGATTTTTTGCTTTTACAACCAATTTGAACAGCACAAAAAGCTAGCAATAATGCAATAACTGGGATTAAAAATACTCTTCTTTTATTCATAATTATTAGATTTAATTTATTTTACAAATTTAACGTTTTTCTATTTTATTGTTTAAAAATTTTTCTATTTTTTACTCATAAAATAAAAGTGTAAAATTATACAATAAAATTTAAAAAACCAAAAAATATTACATTTCAAATTTTAATTTTATTTGATAGCAATTTTGTGTTTTGTTATTGAATATTTTAGCTGATTAAATAGTGATTTTTTTCTAATTTTTATTTTACCTTTGTGCAGAAAAATAAATTAATTTTAATCATTAATTTTTTAAAACGTTAATAATGAATAATAAAACAAAACAAAAATCTAATGTTGTAGCAATAATAATGATGATTATACTTTTTGGTATGATTTCATTTGTTACAAATCTTGCAGCCCCAATGGGTGTGGTGCTAAAAGAGCAGTTTGAGGTATCAAATTTTCTTGGATTATTAGGTAATATGGCTAATTTCGTAGCTTATGCAGTTATGGGTATTCCTGGTGGATTTATCCTTCAACGCTATGGTTACAAGAAAACAGCTCTATTGGCTGTTGGAGTTGGCTTTGTGGGTGTTGCTGTGCAGTTTTTAGCAGGACATGTTGGAGAAAATTCTGCTTTTGCAGTTTATCTTTTAGGAGCATTTATTGCAGGTTTCTCAATGTGTTTGTTGAATATGGTTGTAAATCCTATGTTAAATGCTTTGGGTGGCGGTGGAAATAAAGGAAATCAACTAATTCAATTGGGTGGTTCTTTTAACTCTTTAATGGCTACTTTTACTCCAACTTTTGTTGGTATTTTAATTGGAGCAACTGTAAGAGCACAAATTACAGACGTATTCCCAGTTTTATATATCGCAATGGGAGTTTTTGCATTAGTGTTTTTAGTTTTATTGATGGTTTCAATTCCAGAACCTCATACAGAAAAAATTTCAGAACCCATGGGCGGTTTGCTAAAGGGAGCTTTAAAATTCAGACATTTTGTTTTAGGTGCAATAGGAATTTTTATTTATGTAGGCGTTGAAGTTGGTATTCCAGGAACATTAAACTTATGGCTTTCAGATGCAACAAACCCTCAAGGAGCAGAAGTTGGAAAAACAATAGCAGGCTTTGTGGTAGGAACTTATTGGTTTTTAATGCTTATAGGTCGTTTGCTTGGTGCTGCACTTGGAAGTAAAATTTCTAGTAAAGCAATGTTGACAGTAGCTTCAAGTGTGGGCTTGGTTTTATTGCTTTTAGGTGTGTTTATGTCGCCCGAAATAAAAGTTTCTTTGCCTGTAATTCAACGTTCAGATGCAGGTGCTTTGTCGTTTGGTTTAGCAAATGTACCAATCAATGCAATGTTTTTTGTTTTAATAGGTTTGTGCACTTCGATTATGTGGGGCGGAATTTTTAATCTTGCAGTTGAAGGTTTAGGAAAATATCTACAAGTAGCTTCTGGAATTTTTATGACTTTGGTTTGTGGTGGTGGAATTATTCCAGCAATTCAAAGTTGGGTAGCCGATATGGCGGGCTATAAATTAAGCTATTGGGTAATAATTGCAGGATTTATTTATCTGTTATTTTATGCTTTGGTAGGTAGCAAAAATGTGAATAAAGAAATTGTTGTAAAATAAATAAAAATTGAAAAAATGAATAAACAATATGTTGTAGGAATTGATATTGGTGGAACTAATACAGTTTTTGGAATAGTTGATGCAAGAGGTAATGTATTAGCAAAATCATCAGTAAAAACGGCAGTACACCAAGATATTAATTTGTATATAAACGATATTTACGAAGAATTTTTAAAAATAGCTAAAGATTTTGGCGGAATAGAAAATATTAAAGGAATTGGTATAGGAGCTCCAAATGGAAATTATTATACCGGAAATATTGAATTTGCTCCTAATTTGATTTGGAAAGGAATTATTCCTCTTTCAAAACTTGTTAGCGAAAAATTTGGTGTACCAGCAGTTGTTACTAACGATGCAAATGCAGCAGCTATAGGCGAAATGACTTATGGAGCAGCACGTGGAATGAAAAACTTTATAATTATCACTCTTGGAACAGGCGTTGGTAGCGGAATTGTAATTGATGGTAAACTTGTTTATGGTCATGATGGCTTTGCTGGAGAATTAGGACATACTTGCTCGGTTAGAGAAAATGGTCGTCAATGCGGTTGCGGACGTAAAGGTTGTTTAGAAACTTATGCTTCAGCAAACGGACTTGCTCGTACTGCTCGCGAATTTATTGAAACAAGAAAAGATCCTAGCATATTGAGAAATATTCCTTGCGAAACTATTACTTCAAAAGATGTTTACGAAGCTGCTAAACAAGGCGATAAATTAGCTATAGAAATTTTCGAATTTACAGGCAAAATTCTTGGCGAATCTTTATCAGATTTTGTTGCATTTAGTGCTCCAGAAGCAATTGTTTTGTTTGGCGGATTAGCAAAATCTGGCGATTTTATTCTAAAACCAACAGTAGAACATATGGAGAAAAATCTGCTTGTTCTATGGAAAAATAAAGTAAAAGTTCTTTTCTCTGCTCTAAAAGAAGCTGATGCTGCAATTTTAGGGGCTAGTGCTTTGGCATGGGAGGTATAAATAATTAAGAATTGATAATTGAATAATTGATAATTAAGAATTGATAATTGAATAATTTAGCTTTGCTTATTGGATTTTTGATTAGAGATTTTTTTGGAATTTAATTCTGTAAAAGCTTAGTTTTTTTAACACTTTTTGTTATCTTTGTTTTAATTTACAATATAATTTTTATTTTGTTCGTTTTATAAAGTGCTAATTTAAAATGTCTTATGCAAGTTTTAATTAATCTGTTTAAGTATATTCAAATAAAGATATTAATCTTAGTTATTCCACAACTACTAATGTTCACAAGCATTTTTTCTCAAAATGTTATAATTAAAGATAGAAATGCAAAACAAATTTTACCACTTACTAATGAAGAATTTTTTGAAAAAGCTGATTTTATTTTCGAAGGTATTCTAATAGAAGGAGAAAGTGTTGGTTATGACACAGGTGGGAAATTAAATGAGAATGATATTTACACTTCACAAACCTTACAAATAATTGAAGTGCATAAAGGAAATGATAAATTAAAAAAAGGAACTATAGAACTAATTCGACCAGGCGGTCGTTTATACACTGTTAATGAAGAAATGGGGTGGGGAGAAATGCATCATTTTCCTAATAGGGGAGGATTATATGTTGATAATAAATACCCTGCAATTTTCTTTTGTGTATATTCTGACTATCCTCAAAATAAAGAAACTAAAAACCTTGATAATACTATAACACTAAAATTACTTTGTGATAGAGAATATGCTTCAATACAAATTGGTGGCAGGGGGTGGTCTCCTCAATATATGCATCATATTAAAGGGTTAAACCTTTTGGACTTCACATCGCGAGAAGAATTATATGACTATATGAGGAAATTTAAAAATATTGTTGTTCCTCAAAAAAAAATGTTTCAGAAAATATAGATGAGCAAAAAGTATTATTAAAAAAATTTATGAAAGAGCAAGAAAAAACTGCAAAAATCGGAGCTAAAAACTTGCGAAAGTTAAATAAAAACAAAAAAGATTAGAATTTTTATAATTTATGAAAAAGATTTTATTTTTTATTCCGCTATTTCTAATGTTCACAAGCATTTTTTCTCAAAATGTTATAATTAAAGATAGAAATGCAAAACAAATTTTACCACTTACTAATGAAGAATTTTTTGAAAAAGCTGATTTTATTTTCGAAGGTATTCTAATAGAAGGAGAAAGTGTTGGTTATGACACAGGTGGGAAATTAAATGAGAATGATATTTACACTTCACAAACCTTACAAATAATTGAAGTGCATAAAGGAAATGATAAATTAAAAAAAGGAACTATAGAACTAATTCGAAAAGGTGGACGTTTATATTTTTTGAATGAAATGGGTTGGAAAGAGATGGTTTATACTAATATGGAAGGTTGTTTAGAGACAGATATAAATTATCCTGCAATTTTCTTTTGTGTATATTCTGACTATCCACAAAATAAAGAACCTAAAAACCTTGATAATACTATAACACTAAAATTACTTTGTGATAGAGAATATGCTTCAATACAAATTGGTGGCAGGGGGTGGTCTCCTCAATATATGCATCATATTAAAGGGTTAAACCTTTTGGACTTCACATCGCGAGAAGAATTATATGACTATATGAGGAAATTTAAAAATATTGTTGTTCCTCAAAAAAAAATGTTTCAGAAAATATAGATGAGCAAAAAGTATTATTAAAAAAATTTATGAAAGAGCAAGAAAAAACTGCAAAAATCGGAGCTAAAAACTTGCGAAAGTTAAATAAAAACAAAAAAGATTAGAATTTTTATAATTTATGAAAAAGATTTTATTTTTTATTCCGCTATTTCTAATGTTCACAAGCATTTTTTCTCAAAATGTTATAATTAAAGATAGAAATGCAAAACAAATTTTACCACTTACTAATGAAGAATTTTTTGAAAAAGCTGATTTTATTTTCGAAGGTATTCTAATAGAAGGAGAAAGTGTTGGTTATGACACAGGTGGGAAATTAAATGAGAATGATATTTACACTTCACAAACCTTACAAATAATTGAAGTGCATAAAGGAAATGATAAATTAAAAAAAGGAACTATAGAACTAATTCGAAAAGGTGGACGTTTATATTTTTTGAATGAAATGGGTTGGAAAGAGATGGTTTATACTAATATGGAAGGTTGTTTAGAGACAGATATAAATTATCCTGCAATTTTCTTTTGTGTATATTCTGACTATCCACAAAATAAAGAACCTAAAAACCTTGATAATACTATAACACTAAAATTACTTTGTGATAGAGAATATGCTTCAATACAAATTGGTGGCAGGGGGTGGTCTCCTCAATATATGCATCATATTAAAGGGTTAAACCTTTTGGACTTCACATCGCGAGAAGAATTATATGACTATATGAGGAAATTTAAAAATATTGTTGTTCCTCAAAAAAAAATGTTTCAGAAAATATAGATGAGCAAAAAGTATTATTAAAAAAATTTATGAAAGAGCAAGAAAAAACTGCAAAAATCGGAGCTAAAAACTTGCGAAAGTTAAATAAAAACAAAAAAGATTAGAATTTTTATAATTTATGAAAAAGATTTTATTTTTTATTCCGCTATTTCTAATGTTCACAAGCATTTTTTCTCAAAATGTTATAATTAAAGATAGAAATGCAAAACAAATTTTACCACTTACTAATGAAGAATTTTTTGAAAAAGCTGATTTTATTTTCGAAGGTATTCTAATAGAAGGAGAAAGTGTTGGTTATGACACAGGTGGGAAATTAAATGAGAATGATATTTACACTTCACAAACCTTACAAATAATTGAAGTGCATAAAGGAAATGATAAATTAAAAAAAGGAACTATAGAACTAATTCGAAAAGGTGGACGTTTATATTTTTTGAATGAAATGGGTTGGAAAGAGATGGTTTATACTAATATGGAAGGTTGTTTAGAGACAGATATAAATTATCCTGCAATTTTCTTTTGTGTATATTCTGACTATCCACAAAATAAAGAACCTAAAAACTTTGATAATAATATAACACTAAAGTTTCTTTGCGATAGAGATTATGCATCGTTACAAATTGGAAGCATAAGTTGGGAACCTGAACATCATATTAAAGGATTAAATTATTTAAATTTTGAAACTCGAGAAGCTATGTATGACTATATGAGGAAATTTAAAAATATTGTTGTTCCTCAAAAAAAAAATGTTTTGGAAAAAATAAATGAGCAAAAGCTATTGTTTGAAACATTTATGCAAAAACAAGAAAAAACTGCAAAAATTGCAAGAAAAAATTTACTAAAACTTAATAAACAAACTAAAAATGATGTAAATTTAACTATCACAATTCAAAATCAACAAGTAACATGTTCAGGTTCAAACTCAGGACCATTTTATTTTGAATTTGATGTTTGCGCACATTCAAATACTAATTCAACTTATTATAGTAATGCTATTTTAAGGTTAAACTTTAATACTGCTGCTTTTGGAACAAACTTAGTAGCAAATAACAAAGTTGTTTTATCTAAAGGTTCACAATTTAACAATCCTACTTATGAAACACATGCTTATGATGTGTCTGCAACACAAATAAATATTAGTTTAAATGCTCAACAAGGAGAAGCCTCATCATGGACACGCACACGATTAACAACTGACCCTAAACAATTATTTCATGTAAAAATTGAGTTACTTCCAAATTTGAATAATATTTCATCAAATTTATCTTTTGCCGATGTTGCTTTCACTTCTTTCTTTTCTTTATACACCACAACCGCAAATGCATCATGGCAAGATGCAATAAGTTATGATAATACTTATTATGTAAATCCTACTAATTATAATATAACTACACCATTACCAATTCCAACAATTAGTACTAATTTAGATAATATAACCCTAAATGCCGGTGTTGGTGATATACTTACAATTAATGGCAATAATTTTGGTAACCAACCAGGAAAAGTACTTTTTTCAAGTGCTGATAAAGGTGGTTTTGTTTCTGATACTGTAGCGTATTTAAAAGGACTTAATAATTGCTATATAGATTTTTGGTCTGATACTGCAATAAGAGTTATTGTTCCATCATTGGTAAAAGATGGTTATAATGATATAACTCCGCCTTTTCAAGATGGGGCAGGTTCTGGAAAAATTAAAATAAAAACAGCCTCTGGTACAACTTGTGTTAGTTCAACATCTTTAAATATTGGTTATTCAATAACAAATTATGGAGATGGTAGTGAAAATTATCCTTTTAAAAGGGTGTATCTTGCAAAATTAAATTGTACTAATGGCTTGGTATTTACTTTGCACAACAATTTGCAAAATAATTTGGATGCAATAAATGCAATTCAAGCAGCTCTTACAAAATGGTCTAGTTTATTAAGCATTGATTTGGTTTTAGAGAGAGATGAAAATAATAATTTAGTGTTTACAAACAATACTAATGTTACAGGAAAAAATGTTATACATTTTGATTCTAACCAAAATGGTGGTATGGCAACAGTACAACAATTTGGAGTCGGTGTGCCTGCTCAAGCTAATGGTGGTATTCGTTATTATCGCAAAAGTGGCTCTAATATCAGAATTAGCTATACCCCAAATAGCGCAGGCAATTTAACGTGGAACTATTCCACTTCTGGCACTGTGCCAAATAACTCCGTTAGTTTCTATAATGCTTTTTTACATGAACTTGGTCACATAGTGTTGTTAGAACATGTTAATTCTACTTCAGACTTAATGTATTATAGTATGTATCCGGGTGCTGATATTGTTGATTTAACATCTACTACTAATAATGTATTAGCAGCTTTAACAACAGTAAATCAAAGTATGAATATAAGTTGGGAAACTCCGTATATAGGAACTATAGGCACACCACCAACACCTACGCCAACAATAAGTATTGTAACAGGTTCGCCAACTATCTGTAATTCAAGCGTTATACTTAGGTCTAGTAGTACTTCAGATAATACTTGGTCAAATGGTGAACATACACAAGATATATCAGTAAATACTCCAGGTACTTATACTGTTACAGTTCTTAAAAATGGTTGTGCTGCAATATCTGCACCAGTAATTGTTGATGGGTTAGTTTCAAGTCTTGTTGCAAATAATTTATCTTGTCAAAATGCAAATGATGGTTCAATTTTAACATCTATTCAGGGCGGTACTCCACCATATACTTATGCTTGGCACCAAGATTGTTATACTTGGAATGCGCCAACTACTCAAAATATATATAATTTAAAGCCTTGCGGATTTAATGTTACAATTACCGACAATAATGGGTGTTCTGTTGTAAATTCAGCAAAAGTTTCTAATCCGCCTGTATTATCAACTACTATAGCACTCAATAAGAACGCAGCTACTGCAATGCCAAATGGCGGAACTCCACCTTATACATATTTATGGTATGAACAAGGTAACGTTAAACCAAAAACAACAAAAACAATAAATGTTGTAGTAAATCGTACATATTACGTAACGGTAACCGATGCTTGTGGAGAACAAGCAACAGCAAGTATATTTATTGGTGGTCAAAAAAATATTTCAGAAAATTCTTCTGATTTTGATTTTAGTAATGTACAAATATTTCCAAATCCATGTAATGGTACATTTCAAATAACAAATATTAGCAATACTGACATTGCAGTTTATAATATTTTAAATAAGAAAATATATGAAGCAAAAAACATTGACAATACTGATATAAACATTGATTTAAGAAATGTTGCTAATGGAATTTATTATGTTGAAATAATTGAAAATAATAATAGACATATTAAGAAACTTATTATTGCAAAATAGTTTTTTCAGTTAAAAGTAATACACTAAACCTAGTTTAAGTGTTAAAAGTGGCTAGGAGTTTTATCTGATTATTTTTTCGTTTTTTTGTGGCTTAAAAATTTATTATTTCTCTATCATTAAAAAAGTATTATTTTTGTAAGTTTTTACATATAATATTAATAGAGATGAAAGTAAAAATTGTAAATAAATCAAAACACGCTTTGCCACAGTATAGCACAGAGTTTTCGGCTGGTCTTGATTTGCGAGCTAATCTTGATGAGGCAATAGTTTTAAAGCCTTTGGAGCGTAAGCTTATTCCTACAGGATTGTTTATTGAGTTGCCAGTTGGTTATGAGGCACAAATTCGTCCAAGAAGTGGATTGGCTTTAAAACATGGCATTAGCGTTTTAAATACACCAGGAACTATTGACGCTGATTATCGTGGCGAGATTGGAGTTATATTAGTAAACCTTTCGGATAAAGAATTTATTGTACAAGATGGTGAAAGAATTTGCCAGATGGTAATTGCCAAACACGAACAAGCAGAATGGATAGAAGTTGAACAACTTGTAGAAACCGAAAGGGGAGCAGGTGGGTTTGGACATACAGGCGTGAAATAGTTAGAATTTTATGAGTAAAACAAAATATATAAATTTCTTCGCAATATTTTTAGTGTTGCTAATCTCTTCTTGCTCTACACTAAAGAAAAACGAAAAACTTCCAGTTGACCCTAGAATAAAAAATTTTAATTTTAATTATTACTTCCTAGAGGCTAATAAACAAAAAATTTTAGGAAACTATGGCGATGCTCTTGAACTATATGCACTTGCTTCTAATCAAGATAAGTCCGATGCAGCAAGTTATTACGAAATTGCAGGAATCTTAAATTTAGCTCAAGATTATTCAAGTGCTTTAGAATATGCAAAAAAAGCAGTAAAACATGATAAATTTGATAATAAATACTATTTGCTTCTGCTAGCGAGTATTTATTCTAATAATAATTTACACAAAGATGCTATTAAAGTTTTTGAGAAATTAATTGAAATTGAGCCTTTAAATATTGGGTATTATTTTCAAATTTCTAAATTACATCAAATGCAAAAAAAGTATTCTGATGCAATAAAAATTTTAAATAAAGCCGAAGCCACTTTTGGAGTTAGTGATGTTATTTGCTTGGAGAAAGAAAATATTTACATAAAAATGGACGAACCCGACAAAGCTATTGCCGAAATTAAAAAACTTTGTGATGCTTACCCTGAAAAAACAATAAATAAAATTTTATTAGCAGAATCTTATGTGAATATCGGAAAACGCAAAGAAGCAGAGGAAATTTACAATCAAGTTTGTGATTTAGAAATGGACGATGATATTGCATATTTTTCTATTGCAGATTTTTATTTAAGTATAGGAAAATATGATAAAGCTTTTGATATGATAAACAAAGGCATTTTGTCTCAAGATGTTGACCTTAGCATCAAACTTAATTTAATACTTAGTTTGTTGAATAATATTAAAGTTGGTGATACAGACCTAACTAATAAATTGGGAGAGTTTATTGAAGCTTTAGTACTTCAATATCCCGAAGAACTTATTGTAAGAGTCTTAAAGTCAGACTATTTGCTTTTTGTTGGTGATTTTAAAAATGCTCAAAAAGAATATGAATTTATTTTAGAACATGAAAAATCTAAAATAGAAATTTGGCAACAAGCTATTAGTATAGATGTGGCATTGCAGGACATGAATTCATTATATATTCATAGTAAAGAAGCTGTAGAATTATTTCCATTGATATTAGAATTTTATCGCTACTATATTGTCTCCGCTTATGCTACTTCAAATTTTAAAGATGTGGTTGAGGCTGTAGAATTTGCTTCGCCTTATGTTGAAAAAGACCACGAGCTGTATATAGATTTTCTTTCTATGCAAGCAGATGCTTATTATAAGTTGGAAGAATTTCATAAATCAGATTCAGTTTTTGAATTAATTCTATATAAAGATTCTGAAAATATTCAGGCTTTAAATAATTACAGTTATTTTTTAGCTCTACGCAACGAAAATATAGATAAAGCCTTAGAAATGAGTACAAAACTAATGAGTTTAGCTCCTAATAATCCTAGTTTTCTTGATACTCATGCTTGGGTTTTATACAAACATAAAAGATATGCAGACGCCTTGCTTTTTATAAACAAAGCACTTATTCAAGATTCAACAAATGCAACGTTTTTAGAACATAAAGGAGATATTTTATTTAGAATGGATAAAGTTGACCAAGCTTTAGAGTTTTGGGAAGAAGCATATAAAAATAATGACGATAACGAGCAGTTAAAAGAAAAAATTCAACAAAAGAAAATTTTAGATTAGTGTTTAAAAGACAAAATATTATCATTATTTTTATATTCTTACTTGTTTTAGTATCTTGCAAAACAATTAGATTTGTAAATGATGGCAAAGGCGAAATTATACGACCTCAAAGGCTATATAGGCAATTAGAAGCTAATAGGTTTGATTTTGAAAATGTGAATTTAAAATTTTCGGCAGATGTGGAGTTGGGAGAAAGTTCACAAAGTTTTGGTGGGAATATTAGAATAAAACGCGACAGTATTATTTGGATGAGTTTGAGATCGTTTAATGTAGAAGGACTTAGAATAGTAATAACTAAAGATAGTGTTAAGTATATAAACAGATTGGATAATACATATTATTTGGGTGAATTTTCATTTCTGCAAGACAGATTTGCTATAGATGTTGATTATAACGCATTAGAGGCAATTTTTACTAATAATTTTTTCTTTTATCCTTCTAGTGAAGATACTGCAAAATCTGTTTCAGACTTTAAACTTTGCGAAGATAGTGTATATCATTGTATGGCTTCTATCTCGAAACGAAAATATAATCGCTTTTTTGTTGATGAAAAAGGAGCAGACAGAATTGAGAGACGGTTAGAAAGAGAAAGCCAAGATAGTGTAGCTAGATTTTGGCAACGTGGCGAATTTGAAGATTATTATTATCAAATCGTGAAAGTTATGCCAGGATTGTATAGAGTAAAAGAAATGTTTTTAGAAAATTATGTACAACAACAAAGCCTGTCAATACGATATGAAGATCAGGTTCTTGAAGATACACAGTTTTTTCCTAGTGAAATTTTTATAGAACTTTCTTCGTTTAATTTTTTTGTAGAATTAAAACTAAATATTGAGTCGGTTGGAGTAAACAATACAGATATGAGTTTTCCGTTTAAAGTAACAAGCAAGTATAAAGAAATTTCAATACAATGAAAAAGCTAAAATACATAATATTAATTTTCGTGGTTTTCTTGAGTATTTCTAAGGTTTTTCCTCAAAGCAAGTCAGAATTAGAAAAAAAGAAAAATAAAACTCAGCAAGAAATAAATTATATAAACAAACTATTGAAAGAAACTCAAAAAACTCAAAAAGAATCTTACAATAATTTATTATTGATAAATAAAAACATTGAATCAAGACGATCTATAATTAACGATATTAGTTATGAAATTAAGTTGATTAACGGAAAAATTGCAGATATAGAATTGATTATTAGTATAATGGAGGAAGATTTAGAAAATTTGAAAACACATTATGCTAATATGATTAGAGTTGCTTGGAAAAATACAAATAAATACAATAATATAATGTTTATTTTAGCTTCTGAAGATTTTAATCAAGCTTATCTTAGATTGAAATATATGCAACAGTTAGCTAATTATAGAAATAAGCAATTTAAAGCTATAACTGCTCTTACCGATATTTTAGCTATTCAAAAACAACAACTTACAGAATTAAAAAACAAAAACAACAATTTGCTTGCTGAGCAAAGAAATGAAGAAAAAACTCTCAAAAACGATCAAGTTAAGCAGGAAAGTACTATTAAAAAATTGAAAACTCAAGAGTCGGATCTTAAGAAAAAACTTCAGCAACAGCAAAAACAAATGGCTGACTTACAACGTGAGATAGAAAGAATTATACGCGAAGAAGCTAAACGCAATACTAATGTAGCAACTGGAAAATTTGAACTTACCCCAGAGGCTAAGTTAGTGGGTACTAATTTTGAAAAAAATAAAGGTAATTTACCTTGGCCCGTAGAAAGAGGTGTAATAGTAAGCAGCTTTGGTAAACAAAAACATCCTGTACTTTCAAATATAGAAATAGATAATAGAGGTGTTGATATTTCTACAACTGTTGGAGCATCTATCCGAGCTGTTTTTGATGGCGATGTAAAACAAGTGCTTGCAATGCCAGGTATGCAAAATGTAGTTATTATAATGCATGGAGAATATATGTCGGTGTATTCTCATTTAGAAACTGTTTTAGTAAGCAAAGGCGATAAAGTTTTAGCAAAACAAGTTATAGGTAAAGTTTATACAGATAAAACAGAAAATAAAACTATTTTACATTTTGAAGTGTGGAAATCTACTTCAGCTGTAAATCCAGCATCTTGGTTGTCAAAATAAAATGATTGATAATTTTAAAATATTACTAGATAAACTAAATGTCTTTATTAAGAAGTATTATGTAAATAAACTTCTAAAAGGCTTGATAATATCCTTGTCGATTTATGTGGCTTGGTATTTGATAGTTGTGGTAGCCGAATATTTTGGACGTTTTTCAAGTAATTTTAGAACAGTTTTATTCATTATTACAGTTACAAGTTTTGCCTTTATTCTAATTAAGATGATAATAATTCCTATTTTTAATTTACTTAAAATTGGGAAAACTATTAGCTATAAAGACGCAAGTAAAATTATTGGAAGTCATTTTCCAGAAGTTGCCGACAAATTACAAAACACATTAGAATTAAAAGAATTAGTAAAAACAAATCCAGAATTTAGCGATGTCTTAATTGCAAGTATAAATCAACGTATAGAAAAATTAAAACCTATTCCTTTTTTGTCGGCTGTTAGTTTTAAATCAAATTTAAAATATTTAAAATATTTAGGCGTAATCTTTTTGGTTGCTATGTTAATATTCTTATTCTGGCCCAGAATGTATAGCGAAGCAACAGAAAGAATAATTAATTTTGATAAACATTATATCGAACCAGCACCTTTTAATTTTGAAATCTTGAACGATAGCTTGTTGGTTAAAAAAGGTAAAGATTTTGTCTTAAAAGTTAGTGCAAAAGGAAAATATTCGCCAGACCAAGTTACTTTAAACTATATGGGAAATAGCTTTTACATGGAAAAAGAAAGTGTAGGAATATTTACATATAAGTTTAAAAATTTGAATAATGATATTAAATTTAATTTAAGTGCAGTTGATGTGGTGTCGCAACCATACGAAATAAAAGTATTGCCAAGTCCTATTATTGTTGATTTTAAAGCTATTGTAAAAGCACCTGCTTATACAAATATTGAAGAAAAAGTTTATAATAATTCAGGCGACTTAACTCTACCAATTGGTTCAGAGGTAGTTTGGAATTTTAATACTTCAAATCTTTTGTCTTTGCATTTAGTGTTTGATACTATACAAGTTAAGGCGACTAAGACAAATGAAGTTTACTCTGTAAAACGAAGAATATTAAAAACAGGAACATATTCTATTGTTTTAGCTAACGAACATTTTAATGAAAATACAGGTGTAAATTATCAACTTAATGTTATTCCCGACTTGTATCCAAGTATTGATGTTAAAAAAGTTGTTGACTCTACTAATTTGACTATTGTTTATTTCAATGGTTTTATTGATGATGATTATGGATTTTCTTCTTTAAGTTTTAATTGCAAACCTGGCGAAAAAAGCGATTCCTTAATAAAAATAAATATTCCATTTGCAAAATCTATAAATTCTCAAGATTTTTACTTTGCTTTCGACTTTTCTAAAATTGATGTTGAAGGTCAAACAATTTCTTATTATTTCGAAGTTGCTGATAATGATGGTGTTAATGGAGCTAAAAAAACTCGCACTCAAAAAATGGACTTTGTAATTCCAAGTGCAGAAGAATTGCAACAAATGACATCTAAGGCAAATGAAGAAACAGAATCTAAGATTGATTTAGCAAAAGATATAAATAGTCAATTGCGTAAAAATATTGAGGAATTACAGAAAAAATTATTAAGCGAACAGCTCACACCTTTCGAAAGAAATCAGATGCTTCAGCAAATTATGGACAATCAAAGTGATTTGGAAAATTTGATGAAAGATATTAAAAAGGAGCAAAGCCAAGTCCAGCAGTATAAAGATCAATTTTCTAAAAATGAGGAATTGCTTAAAAAACAACAAGAAATCAACGATCTTTTTGACTCTTTAATGGACGATGAGATGAAAAAAATGATGGAAGAGCTTCAAAAATTGATGGAAGAATTTAAAAGCGATGATTTCTTTAAACTTGCAGATCAAATGAAGTTTGATTACGAAGAGTTAGAAAAGCAAATGGATAATACTTTGGAGTTGTTGAAAAAAACAGAAATAGAAGAAAGATTGAAAAATACTGCTTCTCAATTAGAAGAGTTAGCTAAAGAGCACGAAAAGTTATCAGAAGAAACTAAGGATAAAAAATCAGACAAAGAAGATTTGTTGCAAAAACAAAAAGAACACGAAGCAGCTTTTGACAAGATAAAAGAAGATTATAAAGAAATTTTGGAGAAAAATTCAGAACTTAAAGAACCTATGAATTTAGATTCTTATGAAGAAGAAATGCAAGAAATTTCAGAAGGGCTTGAGCAATCAGAGAGTGAAATGAAAGACGAGAAAATGTCTAAGGCTTCAAAATCTCAGAAACAAAATTCTGACAAGATGCAAGACCTTGCAAACAAAATGGAAAGTGATATGCAAGAGCAAGAACAGGAAGAAATGTCAGAAAATATTGAGGATATCCGTCAGGTTTTAGAAAATTTAATAACGTTTTCGTTTGATCAAGAAGAAATTTTAACTGAACAAAAAGGTTTAAGTCCACGCGACCCAAGATATAGAGAGTTTATTTTGAAACAAAAAAATATTGAAGATGATTTTAAAATTATTCGCGACTCTTTAAATGCTATGTCGGGACGAATACCTCAACTTGGTCCAATGGTAGAAAAGGAAATAAAAACTATTTACAAAAATCTTACTACAATTATGGACGAGATTGGCGAAAATAGACGTTCTTTAGTTGAAGCATCTCAACAATTGGTAATGACTTCGGCAAATAATTTAGCTTTACTTCTTTTGGAGATGATGGAGCAAATGCAAAATCAAATGGCAAATTCTAAAAGCGGTGAGGGACAATGTAATAATTGTAAAAACAAAGGTGATGGCAGTCCGAAAGGAAAAATGAGAGATTTGCAACAAGGCATGAAGCAGCAAATGCAAGATATGATTGATATGATGAAAGACGGGAATATGAAAAAGGGAGGTGCCAAGCAAAGCGAACAATTAGCAAAAATGCTTATGCAACAAGAAATGATGCAACAAATGCTTAATGATGTGATGAACTCAGGATTAAGTCCAGAATCTGCAAAAATTTTGCAAGAAATAAATAGAATGATGGATCAAAACCTTTCGGATATTATCAATAGAAATATAAATCCTACAACTATACAAAGAAATGAGCAAATTTTAACCAGACTTTTACAAGCCGAAAATAGCGAGCGAGAAAGAGAAATTGATAAAAAACGAAAATCAAACGAAGCAACAAATTATAAACTCAGCAATCCCGACGAAATTTTTAAAGAAAAAGAAAAGGAAATCAGATTTAATGAGTTATTGCAAAAATCAAATTTAAAACTAAGAACTTTTTATAATGATAAATATAAAGAGTATTTAAAAAAATTAAATCAAGATCAATAATGGCAGTAAATTTTTTTGCAGAAGATGTTGAAAAACCTGCGTTGAAATACAGAAGCATAAAGCAATGGATAGTTTCAGAAATTGAAAAAGAAAATTTTGAACTTGGAAACATCAACTACATTTTTTGCTCAGACGAATATCTGTTAAAAATGAACATCAAGCATTTAGAACACGATTATTATACAGATATAATTAGTTTTGATTATTGTGAAGACAATTTAATTTCTGGCGACTTGTTTATTAGCTTGGATAGAATTAAAGAAAATGCTGTGCTTTTTGGTACAAATGAATCAGAGGTTTATAGAGTTATGATACATGGCATTTTACATTTATGTGGCTATAAAGACGATACGGAAGAAGAAAGCGAAAATATGAGAAAACGCGAAGATGAAGCTCTTTTAAGATTAGATTTAATATAATTATTGGCTTTTCATTATCTTAAATTTATTAGCTTCCGAATAGTAGTAATTAGCTTTTTCTAAATTATTGTTTTCTTTAAAATAATTACTCAAAGTCATTGCAATATTAAAGTTAGCTTTGTTTTTTTCGAAGGCAATTTCCCAATTTTCTATAGCTTTTACAGTATTTCCACTTAATAGATAATAATTGCCTTTGTCAACATAGTTGGCATCAAGTTCAGGATTTAGGTATATTTTAAAATCAATAGTTTTTATTATATTTTCATAATCTTTAGACGTTTCAAAATGCTTGATAATGTCATTTAACGAGGTTGAATTACTATTTGGCTTATTATAAAACTCAATTAATTTTATTATATAATTGTAGTCTTTAATGTTAGCATAATAAGTTATCATGTCGAAAAGACCTTTAGCATTCAAATTTTCATTTTTTAAATATTCTAAAGATTTTACTAGATTCTCGTAATCTTGGGTTACTGCAAAGTTGTTGATAATATCAAACAAAACTGTTAAGCTTAGGTTTTCTACTTTTATATTATCTAAAGCTTTAATATAATATTCGTTACATTTAGTGGTGTCTTTTAGTTCAAGATATGATTTTCCCATAAAAAGGTAAGCTTTGTCCCATTCTTTATCTTTGTAGTTATGATATTTACTTATGTAAACGTTAAGATCTTTAATGCTTTGCTCATAGTTGTTTAAATGATAGTTTACTATACCTCTATTAAGATAAACTGCTGCTATGGTAGAATCAGCTTGAATACATTTTGTGAATTGTTGTTCGGCTAATTCGTAATTTTTGTAAATAATCATATTCATATAAGCCAAGTTATGCCAGGGGTTGGAGTAAGAAGAGTCAATTTCAATAGCTTTTTTAAAATGAGCTTCGGCAACTTTAATTTGGTTTGATAAATGATTAATATTTTGTTTGTTTTTTATTGCAGCATAAACTTCACTAATTAATATGTTTGCATATACGTTGTTTGCTTTAGCAGAATTTTCTAAATATTTAATGTCATGAGAAAATAAACTTAACCTATCTTTCCAGTCTTTATTCCTATTAATAGTAATTATTGAATGTGGCAAAATAAATACTAATGCCAATGCAAATATTAGGTTTTTATCTGCTTTTTTTAGAGATATATTTAAATTTGTTTTTGTGATTTTTAATAATAAAAAACCTAGAATTATCGAAAATCCGACACTTGGTGTAAATAACAAACGTTCGGCTATTATTCCTGTTAGTGGGAAAAAAGTATTTGCTAGTGGAAAAAGAGAAATAAACAAAAACAAATAACCAAAAGACATCACATTTCTTTTGTTGAAATTTTTCATAGCCCAAATTAATAATGCAATATTAATTACTAAAGAAATTAGCACAATAGGATCTAAAATATGAACGATAGGAATCATTTTATAACCATAATAAAATCTTAGCGGATATGGTATTAGTAATAATTTAAAGTAGTAAATTAAACTGTATAATGCCAAAGCCATTTTGTCGAAAATACTTGCCCCGAAACCAAAAATGGGATTTTGCCACATAAAAACAGGAGCGTTCACTTCTGGAAGAGATTTTTTAGGAATATAGTATGTAATAAATAGCACTACTCCTGTAGTGAGTAAAAATGCTAATATTGAAAAGATTAGTTTTTTTGAAAGTCCATCAAAAATTTTCACTTTAGATTTTGGAGCAAATTCTTCCTTATCTTTAATTATTAGAGTAAGAAGAGGAATGAAAAACATTAGCAAGCCGGCAAAAGTCGATTTCGTAAATAATAGAAAAACCAGCACAATAACATTAGCTGTCCAAAGCAAAATATTATGAGTATTAAATTTAACAGGGCAGTTTATTTTATACCTATAATATAATAAGTATAGATAGCAAATAAAAAATATACCCCAAACCACATACTCATTAATATTAATGTATAAATTGTGAAGTTGAATAGATTTATTGGCGGTTATTTTAAACTCTGGAGATAGCAACAAAAATAGAAATATAAAAACTAAGAATGTGTAAATAATAATTTTGTTGTGTTTTGTGTTTGGACTAAATATATTAGAAGTGTATTTATAATTAGGTAAAATTTTTATTTCTGTTTTGAAAAAAAATATTGTCAGTGGAATTAAGATAATAAAGACTATCGCGGATTCTTTGGCTAAAAAACCCAAAACAAGTGCAAAAATCGAAATTAGTAAATTGAGAATTTTTTTATTGTCGAAATATTTTATGGCGCATATGCTAGCTATCATGCCAAATATAAAACTTATAATTTCTTCTCTATTTTTTAAACTTAGCACAACTTCTGTGTGTATTGCATGAGTTGCAAATAATAAAACTATTAGAAAAGACAAAAAAGAATAGTTGTCGGGATATTTTTCTTTAAAAATTAAATTTAAAAAATAAAATAGTAAAGCACAGGCAATAGCATAATATAGAATGTTAAAAAAGTGTGCAGAATGTGGATTGCTGCCAAAAAATTGATATTCAATAGCAAAAATAGCTATTGTTAAAGGTCTATAGCCAAAATATTGTTCATCTTTTGTGTTATATCTTGAAGAAAAAATTTCAGGGATTCCTTTTATTCCTTTTTGTACAAGCTCATGATTTTCATACACGTAATCGTCGTCAATGTTGAAATCATTATTAATTGACAATCCGTATAGTAAAAAAGAGAGTGCAATTAGAATCAAATATTCTTTGAGATGCTTAATATTTGTTCTATTTTGGTTTTTTGTAATTTTTTTCTTCACGTTTTCAATTTTTTGTTGGTAAAAATAAGAAAAATTTATTGTTATATTTGCTTTTTTAAGATTATTTTATTATTTTTGTTTAATAATTTTTCCCTAAAATGTTGTAATACAGTTGATTTAACAGGAGATGTAAAAATAATTAAAAAAAAGTCAAAAAAGTTTTGGTGATAATAAAAAAGACTTTATCTTTGCAGTCCCAAAACGATAAAAAAATATTTATATGGTTTTGGCATTAAAAGTTCTTTGATTTAATAGTGAGTAGCAAAAATAAAACAGGTATAAATTAGGTATTTCTTAATGTATATTATATATTATTTTTAACCTAGATTCATTAGATACAGGATTTTACAAAAGACATAATAAAAAAATTATATTACAACGAAGAGTTTGATCCTGGCTCAGGATGAACGCTAGCGGGAGGCTTAACACATGCAAGTCGAGGGGTAACAGGGGTAGCAATACCTGCTGACGACCGGCGTACGGGTGAGTAACGCGTATGCAACCTGCCCTATACAGGAGGATAGCCCGGAGAAATTCGGATTAATACTCCATGTAGCATTTTTTTCGCATGAATTAGATGTTAAAGATTTATCGGTATAGGATGGGCATGCGTCCCATTAGCTAGTTGGTGAGGTAACGGCTCACCAAGGCATCGATGGGTATGGGGTCTTAAAGGATGGTCCCACACACTGGCACTGAGACACGGGCCAGACTCCTACGGGAGGCAGCAGTGAGGAATATTGGTCAATGGGTGAGAGCCTGAACCAGCCATCCCGCGTGCAGGATGACAGTCCTAGTGATTGTAAACTGCTTTTCTATGAGATGAATAAGAATTACGTGTAGTTCGATGACCGTATTATAGGAATAAGCATCGGCTAACTCCGTGCCAGCAGCCGCGGTAATACGGAGGATGCGAGCGTTATCCGGATTTATTAGGTTTAAAGGGTGCGTAGGTTGGCGTTTAAGTCAGTGGTTAAAGCCATTAGCTTAACTAATGTATGCCATTGATACTGGATGTCTTGAATATGGTAGAGGTAGGCGGAATGTGTTGTGTAGCGGTGAAATGCTTAGATATGACACAGAACCCCGATTGCGTAGGCAGCTTACTATTCCATTATTGACGCTGAGGCACGAAAGCGTGGGGATCAAACAGGATTAGATACCCTGGTA
>DAONZU010000028.1:0-23498 GCA_035406965.1 Bacteroidales bacterium | reverse complement strand
AAGAAAAGTGCAAAACAGTATTTATAATGATTTTGACTTAAAACGTAAGCAAGAACTTTACACAGAAATTGTATCAAATTTAGAATTGCTTTGTCAAAAATATAATATAATAAGCATTATTACTCCCAAAATTCCAGATGCTAAGATTATGCGTCAAGTCCCTAATATTGCTGAATATACTTATTGCTATGTTTCTGCAGACTATTGGGGAGAAGATGGATTTAAAGGCAAAGATATGTCTTATAGAAAATTCTTATTTAAAGCAGGTTTTTTTAAATCAATAATAAAAGATGTGTTTTTTACTAAAAGCAAACTAATAGAAGCCGATGTTAATTTTGGAAACTATGAAGTGAATGTGTAAGTAAGCGTGTTTTAAAAAGTTTTACAAAACTCTAAAATCTTATCTGCAAAGACTTCCCAACTTAATTCTTGTTTAAGTTTTTTAATGTTTTCAACAAAATCTTCTTGCTTATAATCTTCAAAATATGATTTAATGCTTTTAGCTAAGCATTTTGCATCAGGAAGTTCGCAAATTAATCCAGTTTTTTCATGCGAAATAATTTCTGCCAATCCTCCAACATCTGTTGCTATCATTGGTGTTTCAAAGTGAAATGAAATTCCTGTTATTCCGCTTTGAGTAGCCGATTTATATGGTAAAATACAAATGTCGCTAGCTGAAAAATATGTGCTCACTTCATTGTCTGAAATATATTTTATATGCTTATGGATATTTTCTTTGTTTGAGTTTTTATTGATTAATTCATCGTATTTTGAAAAATTTCCATAAACTTCGCCAGCAATAAGTAATTGATATGACTTATCAAGTTCTCCAAAACTTTCTATTAAAATATCTAAACCTTTATAATCTCGTATAAGACCGAAAAAGAGTATGGTTTTCTTTGTTAAATCTATTTGCAATTTTTTTTTCGCTTGCAAGGCATCAATGCTTTTTCCAAATTGATTGTATAAAGGATGCGGACTAACCATGCATTGGGCCTTTGGATAGAGTATGCAAATATCGTCGACGACCTTTTGGGTCATTACGGCAAAACCTGAGCATTGTTTAAAGAACAACGAAGCAAGCGGTTTGTCATAGAGATGCGGTTCATGTGGAATGGCATTATGAACTAACGCAATTACTTTGCATCTTTTTTTCATAGCATGTGCTATGTAAGCGTATTCAGGAGCAAAGAATGACATCCAATAGCTAATGATGAGAATATCCGGGTGAAAATTTTTAATATGTTTGAGCGTTGCAGCATATGAATATATATTGATGCTATTTAAACAGCGATCGCTTTCAATAACAATAGCCGTATCTTCCTTTTCTACATACTGGGTCTTACCAGGAAAGAGAAAATCAGGGTAAAGCTTCTTGAAATTGAATGCTTTGACGGTATTCCCTTTCTCTGTCAGTGCATTATATAACATCGCACTAAACTGTGCAATCCCTCCTCTATAAGGATAAAAGGGTGAAAGAATAGCTATTCTCATAATATAATCAGTTTCTTATGGTAGCGTTAATAAGTAATATCCGCAAGTCGTATAAACGTTACGAAGATAGGGAATATTTAGGCATCTCCATAATCGGTGGGGAGAAAGACCGAATTTTACTTCGTAGTTGGGATTGATGAAGTAGAGAATTTCTTTACTGATTATGTAATGCTCTTTTTTTACAATTGATAAGAAACGTTCTAAAGTAATACCTGTGTCTTTTATATTAAGTAGTTCTTCTGGATTTACACCTCCCCATTCCAATATTTTTTTAAGTTTTAAAATTTCTTCTAATAAAGTTTCAGGTTTTATATCGTACATACACGAAGTTTCCCTTTTGCATTTGTTGCCATAAAAGCAGTCGCAACCAGATTCTGGCTCTACAATTACTCCTCTATTGTAAAGATAAAATTCATGTTTGTTGAAAATATTATTCATTAAAACCATCTTTTTTTGCAAAGCAGTTGCAATGTGCATCATCATCGAAACTTGTGTAACAATAATTTCGCAGGCAGAGCTGATAGCAAAAAATTCTTCTAAAGAAAAAGTGCCAGGATAATATGCACCAGTTTCGTCTGCAAATCTGCTATTTTTTTCGTTTTCTTGAGGACCGCCCAAAATAATTGGATAAAAATCATTTTTCAAAAGTAGGTTTATCAAAGAAATCCAATGTTCTTCAGGCAAAAGTCGTGTTGCCCAACGATTTCCAACACCAGTATTTAAACCTACAATAGTTTTTCCTTTGCTTTTTTCTTTGATTTTTGCTTGCCATTGTTCAGCTAAATTTTTGTTGTAATTTAATAAATAAGGCTCGTCATTAAACTGCAAATGGCAGATTTCAAAAATTTCGTCTAAATAGTGTTTTGTGTTTTTTTGTGAATAATGGTCAAAAAATCCTGTAATTAATTTATGTTCAGCTGCTTGTGTGGCTACATCTATATGATTGTCTTTCCAAATAAAACCATATTTTTCTTTAGCTTCTACTTTCTGCAATAAAATACAAGCCTCGTCTTCTTTATCAAGGTTTATTGCAATGTCGTATTTTTTATTTTGAATTATAAAAATTGAACTTTCATTCCATTTTAAAATTTTGTCAATTTTATCTTTTGGCAAAACTTCTGGCGAAAGCGTTAACCAAGTAATATGACAATCGGGATAAAGTTCGCGATATTTAACAACTAAAGGTGTAGTGCGAATAACATCGCCCATGGCTCCGAGTTTAATAATTAAAATTTTCTTACCGATTTTATCATAATATTTGCAGTTTAAGCAATCAACGCCATGTTTTTTGTTTGGCACACAAGGAATAGCACCGTCAAAATGTCTGCAATCGTATTTTATGTCTTTTAAATTCATAAAAATTAAAATATTAATTTAACAAAAGTAAGAAAAACTTTTTGAATTTCTAATATTCAAAAAAAAACATCATATTTGCATTACGAAAAATAACGAAAATGGCAGAAAAAATTTTAATTTTAGATTTTGGCTCGCAATATACTCAGTTGATAGCCCGCAGACTTAGAGATTTAAGCGTTTATTGCGAAATTTATCCTTATAATAAAATTCCAGAACTCGATTCTACAATTAAAGGTGTGATTTTAAGCGGAAGTCCGTATTCTGTTAGAGATAAAGATGCTTTAATTCCTGATTTAAAAAATATTAAAGGCAAATTGCCTCTTTTGGGAATTTGTTACGGCGCTCAATATTTATCTCATTTTTATGGTGGCGAAGTTGCTTATTCAAACACTCGCGAATATGGAAGAGCAAATCTAAAATTTGTTGACTCAAGCGATAAACTTTTTAAAGGCGTTGACCAACATTCTCAGGTTTGGATGTCGCATGGCGATACTATTGTGAAAGTTCCAAATAATTACAAAATAATAGCTTCTACAAATGATGTGAAAGTTGCTGCATATAAAATTGCTGATGAGGCAACTTGGGGAATTCAATTTCATGCCGAAACTTCTCATTCTTTGGAAGGAAATAAAATTTTAGAAAATTTTGTTGTGGATATTTGTGGCTGTAAAAAAGATTGGACTTCGGCTTCGTTTATTGATGAAACAATTTCTGAATTAAAACAAAAAATAGGTAAAGATAAAGTTGTGCTTGGCTTGTCGGGCGGGGTTGATAGTACGGTTACTGGAGTTTTGCTGAACAAGGCAATAGGTTCGCAACTTACATGTGTTTTTGTTGATAACGGCTTGTTACGTAAAAATGAATTTGAAAAAGTGTTGGAATCATACAAAGGCATGGGACTTAACGTGATTGGCGTTGATGCAAAACAAAGATTTTATAAGGAATTGGCTGGAGTAAAAGACCCTGAACAAAAACGCAAAATCATAGGTAAATTATTTATTGAAGTGTTTGATGAAGAAGCTCATAAAATAGAAGATGTGGTTTGGTTGGGTCAAGGCACAATTTATCCTGATGTTATTGAGTCAGTTTCTGTAAAAGGACCTTCTGTAACAATAAAATCTCATCATAATGTTGGTGGTTTGCCTGATTATATGAAATTGAAAATTGTTGAACCACTTCGCCTGTTATTTAAAGATGAGGTTAGAATTGTTGGAAAATCTTTGGGAATTTCTGATAGCTTGTTAGGTCGTCATCCTTTTCCTGGACCTGGTTTGGCAATTAGAATTTTGGGAGAAGTAACAGAAGGAAAAGTAAAAATTATTCAAAATGTTGATGATATTTTTATTTCAAGTTTAAAAGAATGGGGACTTTATGATAAAGTTTGGCAGGCAGGAGCAATTTTACTGCCTGTGCAGTCGGTCGGAGTAATGGGTGACGAAAGAACTTATGAAAATGTAGTAGCACTTCGCTCTGTAAACTCAATAGACGGAATGACTGCCGACTGGGTTCATTTGCCTTACGAATTTTTAGCAAAAGTTTCAAACGATATTATTAATAAAGTAAAAGGCGTTAATAGAGTGGTGTATGACATATCATCAAAGCCGCCTGCAACAATAGAATGGGAATAAAATCAAAAATTTAAAACTATGAGCGAAAAAGAATTTTCATACACAAAAGCAATGAACGAACTCGAAGAAATTTTAGCCGAAATCGAAACAGACGAGTTAGATTTAGATGTTTTGTCAAAAAAAGTTAAAAGAGCAACTTTTTTGATTAAAGAATGTAAATCACGCTTGAGAAAAACAACTGACGAAATTAATGGCATACTTTCTGACTGGGAAAAAGATGAATAATTTTTTGTAAAAATGAGAGTTTTTTTAGTCGTACTTCTTCTTTTTTTATTTGGGAAATCTTATTCCCAAATAGAGTTCCAATCCTTGTTTAACACAAATTTAAAAGAAAGTGTTTCTTGTTATCGTATTCCTGCTCTTGCAAAAGCTCCAAATGGCGATTTAATTGCAGCAATTGACGAAAGGGTTGTGTCTTGTGGAGATTTGCGTTATAACGAAGATATTAATATTGCTATTCGCAGAAGCGAAGATAATGGAAAAACTTGGTCAGAAATTGAAGTGATTGTTGATTTTCCTCTTGGCGAATCTGCTTCAGACCCATCAATAATTGTTGATAAAATTACAGGCGAGATTTTTTTGTTTTACAATTATATGAATTTAAAATTAGAAAAAGAAGTTTATTATTTGCATTATATTAAAAGTGCGGATAATGGAAAAACTTGGTCTAAACATGTTGATATTACTGAGCAAATTTCAAAATCAGAATGGCATAATAATTTTAAATTCATAACTTCAGGAGAAGGAATTCAAACAAGTTCGGGAAAACTTTTACACACTTTGGTAAATCTCGAAAATGGATTATGTGTTTTTGGCTCTGATAATCATGGTGAAACTTGGTATTTTATTGATAATGCAATAAAACCAGCAGACGAATCAAAAATTATTGAATTAGCTGATGGCACTTTGATGATAAACAGTAGAGTTAATGGTTTGGGCTATAGATATGTTCACCTATCTGATGATTATGGAAAAACATGGACTTCAAAACCTGATTCTGCTTTAATTGACCCAAGTTGCAATGCAAGTATTTTAAATTATTCTTACGAAATAGAAGGGAAAAGTAAAAGCATATTAATTTTTTCAAATTTGGAATCGAAAAATAAAAGAGAAAATTTATCTGTAAAATACAGTCTTGACAATGGAGCAACTTGGTCAAAATCTAAAACTATTTATGCGGGTTCTGCTGCATATTCTTCGTTATGTGTATTGCAAAATGGAGATATAGGATTGTTTTTCGAAAAAGATAATTATACAGATAATGTTTTTACAAGTTTTTCGCTAAATTGGTTGTTGTTAGAGTAAGTAGCATTTTAGTTATTTTTTGATTTGTTATTTTGTTAAAAATAGTTTATATTTGCAATAATAAATTATAATAAGTTTCAATATAGATGAGGGGTTTAACCTTAAATAATTTTGCATATGAAAAAAACGTTAATTTTACTATTATTCTCTATTATACTATTAGGTCTTGGAAGTTGTACAAAGTTAGAAAGCTGTGATTGTGGAATTGAGGGCAAATTTGTTTATTTAAAAGATGGTGAAAAAATTAAAGTTAAAGGACATCAAAAAAAGGCAAATGCGTTTGTTTATAAAACTTATAGTGTATGCCCTATTGATGATTATATACCAAGAGAATTTAGAGTTCAAGATACACTAGATGTTCGTGTATGTTTGAAAGAAATAAAGTTAAAAGAAATTATGCATACAACCGAAGCCGATCAATACTCTGCAATTTACAAAATAACTTGTATAGAAAGGAAGTAGGTATAAAAGGGTACTAATATAAATTTTTGTTTAAATAATTAGCAAACAAAATTTCAAATATAGGTAGTCATTTCCATTTAGGTAAGCATCGTCATAAAAAAACACAATTATTTCACATATTTTATTGTAGCTCTAATAAATTAATGTAACTTTGTAAGTTAAATTATTTATAAAAAATATATAAAGAAAAATATGGGATTTGGTAGTTTTATCTTAAAGTTATTTGGCTCGAAAGCAGAAAAAGACGTAAAAGCAGTTCAACCATTTTTAGAAAAAGTATTGGCTATAGAGCCTGAAATAACTAAAGATTCTAATGATGAATTACGTGCGAGATCGGAAAATTTAAAAAAGAAAATAGCCGAATATATAAAGCCTGAACAAGACAAAATTACAGAGCTTAAAGCAAAAGCAGAGTCTTTAGATATTTGGGAAAGAGAAGAAATTTTTAACGAAATTGATAAAATAGAGGAAAAAATAGATAAAGATCTTGAAAGTTATTTAAACGAAATTTTACCCGAAGCCTTTGCAATAGTTAAAGAAACTGCACGTAGATTTAAAGAAAATAAAGAAGTTGTAGTTACTGCAAGCGAATTCGATAAAAACTTAGCAACTCACAACGATTTTGTTGAAATTAAAGGCGATAAAGCTGTGTGGTTTAATTCTTGGGTAGCTGGCGGAAATACAGTTACTTGGGATATGGTGCATTACGATGTGCAAATTATTGGAGGAGTAGTGCTTCACTCTGGAAAAATTGCCGAAATGGCAACTGGAGAAGGTAAAACTTTGGTAGCAACTCTTCCAGTGTTTTTAAATGCACTTACTGGACGAGGTGTGCATGTAGTTACAGTTAACGATTATCTTGCAAAACGTGACTCCGAGTGGATGGGACCAATTTATATGTTCCATGGCTTATCGGTTGATTGTATCGATAAGCATGAACCAAATTCTGAAGCTCGTAGAAATGCATATATGGCAGATATTACTTTTGGAACTAATAATGAATTTGGTTTCGACTATTTGCGTGATAATATGGCTTTAAATCCATCAGATTTGGTGCAACGAAGACACAATTATGCAATAGTTGACGAGGTTGACTCTGTTTTGATTGACGATGCACGTACTCCGCTTATTATTTCGGGACCAACACCAAAAGGCGAAGACCAGTTATTCGATGAACTTAAACCTCATGTGCAAAAATTAGTAAATGCTCAACGTGATTTATTTAACGAAATCTTTAACGAAGCTAAAAAACTTATTGCTGCCGACAATGAAAAAGATGGAGGTTTCAAATTGCTTCAAGCATTTAAAGCTTTGCCAAAACATAAACCATTAATTAAGTTTTTGAGTGAGCAAGGAATGAAAACCCTTTTGCAAAAAACCGAAAACTTTTACATGGCAGACAATAACAGGCAAATGCATTTGGTTACCGAAGATTTGTATTTTGTAATTGATGAAAAGCAAAACTCTATAGAACCTACCGACAAAGGTTTTGACCTATTGGCACATGCAACTTCTGATCCTAACTTTTTTGTTTTACCAGATATAGCAACAGAATTATCAGAATTATCAAAAAGTACATTGCCAGAAAACGAAAGATTAAACAAAAAAGACGCAATTATTAGCGATTTTTCTATAAAATCAGAGCGTATCCATACTGTAAGTCAACTTTTAAAAGCTTATACTTTATTTGAAAAAGATGTTGAATATGTTGTGATAGACAATAAAGTTAAGATTGTTGACGAACAAACAGGACGTATAATGGAAGGAAGACGTTATTCAGACGGCTTGCACCAAGCAATAGAAGCTAAAGAAAACGTTAAAATTGAAGCAGCAACCCAAACTTATGCTACAATTACTTTGCAGAATTACTTTAGAATGTATCATAAACTTTCGGGAATGACTGGTACTGCCGAAACCGAAGCTGGAGAATTCTGGGATATTTATAAATTAGATGTTGTAGTAATTCCAACAAATAGACCAATTGTGCGTTTTGATAGAGAAGATTTGGTTTATAAAACAAATCGCGAAAAATATGGAGCAGTAATTGATGAAATTGAAGGAATAATAAAAGAAGGACGTCCAGTTTTAGTTGGGACAACTTCTGTAGAAATATCTGAACTTTTAAGCAAAATTCTTACTCGAAAAGGAATAAAACATAATGTTTTAAATGCTAAACTTCATAAACGCGAGGCTGATATAGTTGCAGAAGCTGGTTATTCTTCAAATGTTACTATTGCAACAAATATGGCAGGTCGTGGAACCGACATTAAGCTAAGCGATAAAGTTAAAGAAGCTGGAGGTTTGGCAATTATCGGTACAGAACGACATGAGTCTCGTCGTGTTGACCGCCAGTTGAGAGGACGTGCTGGTCGTCAGGGAGACCCAGGTTCTTCGCAATTCTTTGTGTCTTTAGAAGATGACTTGATGCGTTTGTTCGGCTCAGAAAGAATTGCCAGAATGATGGATAGAATGGGATTGAAAGAAGGAGAAGTAATTCAACATTCAATGATTTCTAAGTCAATAGAAAGAGCTCAGAAAAAAGTAGAAGAAAATAACTTCGGAATACGTAAAAGACTTTTGGAGTACGATGATGTGATGAACTCGCAACGTACAGTTATTTATAAAAGACGTAGAAATGCTTTAGATGGCGAAAGACTTGGAGCAGATATTGCCAATATGATATATGATGTGTGCGTAAGTTTGGCTGATGAGTATTTTGAAAATTATGAATACGAAGAAGTTAAATTAGAACTATTTAGAAAGCTTTCGATAGAACTTGATTTAAGCGAACAGGAATATGAAAACCTTAAATACGATGACTTTATAGATTATATTTATGGAAAAGCAAGAGAAAATCATAAACGTAAAGCTCAAGCTATAGCCGACCAAGCTTATCCTATTATTAAAACAGTTTTTGAAAATAAACAATCAATATATAACAATATCTTAGTGCCAATTTCGGACGGAAAAAAAGAATATCCAGTTATTGTAAATTTGGAAAAAACATACAATAATAAAGGTGAAGAAATTGTTAACGCTTATGACAAAACCATTGTTTTAAAAACTATTGACGAATATTGGAAAGAACATTTGAGAGAAATGGACGATTTAAGACAATCGGTGCAGTCGGCTTCTTACGAACAAAAAGACCCATTATTGATTTATAAGTTAGAGTCTTTTGAATTGTTTAAAACAATGTTGGATAAAGTTAATAAATCAGTGGTTTATAGTTTGATGAGAGGTTTTATACCTGTTCAAGAAGCTGATGAGGTTAGGGAGGCTAGAGTAAGATCTAAGCTAGATATGAGTAAAATGAAAACAGGACGTGAAGATCCAGGTTATCATGATCCAAGTAAAGGAAAATCTGTTGCTGACCCTGTAAGGGTAGAGAAAAAAGTAGGACGAAATGATGCCTGTCCATGTGGAAGTGGTAAAAAGTATAAACACTGTCATGGTATAAACGCTGATTAAGTTTTAAAATAAAAAAAATATTTATATATTTGCTATAAATTTAAAGTACTAACTGTAATTTTGTTGAGTTATGAAGAAACAAATTTTGATTTTTGCTATTTGTATTATACCAATTTTTACATTAGCTCAAGAAATAGATACTTCGCAAATTATTATTCCTATCAAAATAGGATATGATAGTGATCGCACTGCTATTTCTGATACTACAAGCACTTTGGTTCTTGCAGACGATGAACAAGGAGCGAATGTTGCTTTTAATGAAGCAGTACAGCTTTATCAACAAGGTCAGTATCAGGCAGCGATACAAAGCTATTCAAGAGCTTTGCAGATAAATCCTAATTTAATAGATGCATACAAAGGCAGAGGTTCTAGCTATGTTCAATTATCTAATTTTAAAAATGCAGAAACTGATTTTGAAAAGTTTTTTGCAAAAAACCAAAGCAGTGGAGAAGCAGCTTATTTGTTGGCATATGCTCAGTATTATTTAGAAAAAACAGAAGATGCCGAAAAAAACTTTTTAAAAGCTAAGTCATTAAACCATAAAGATATAAATCTTTATTATTTTCTTGGAGTGATAAATTTTAATAAGGAAAAATATTCTGAAGCAATAGAATTTTTTGATGAGGCAATAAAAATTGATGCTAAACATGTGTTCTCGTACAATGACAGAGGTTCTGCTTATAGAATGTTAGAGAAATATGATAATGCTATTGCTGATTATAGTAAAGCCGTAGAGTTAGATTCATACAATCCTCTATTATATAATAATTTGGGAAGTGTAAAACGTTTAAATAAAGATTATGCTGGCGCTATTGAAGCATTTGACCAAGCATTAAAAATTGATCAAGATTATTTTCTAGCTCTTAATAATAAAGGAATTACTTTATACGATGACGGAAAATATCAACAAGCAATAGAATGTTTTAATAATGTATTAAAGCTTAAAAAAGATTATGCTTATGCATATAACAATATGGGCTTATGTTATTATAAAGAAAAAGATTATAAATCGGCGATAGAAGCATATAATAAAGCCATTTTTTTCGAGCCTGATTACGCTTATGCCTATATTCATAGAGGTAGTGCTTATGAAATGTTGAGACAAATGCAAGAGGCTTGCGCTGATTGGAAAAAAGCTAAAGATCTAGGTCTTGATGTAGCAAAAGAATATTGTTCAATATGCAAAGAATATTAATCCCTTTAACCTTAAAAATTTAAAAAAATGAAAACGAATAAATTTTTAATCATATTTTTAATCCTTTTGGCTATAGGATTTAAAACATATTCTCAAGTCGCAGTAGAAATTAATAAAAAAGAATTTAAGCAATCTAAAGATGGTTATAAGGAAGCAATGAAGGCTCTAAAAATTGCAGAATATTATTATAGTTTAGGACAATCAGGAGCTTATAGAGCGGCTTTGCCTGAGTATTTAAAGGCACATCAATATAATCAATATTGTCCAGAATTAAATTATAAAATAGGTGCTTGCTATTTATATTCAGCAGAAAAAACAAGAGCGTTACCTTTTTTAGAAAAAGCTTATAAAGCAAAACCGAATGTTGCAGTTGATGTATGTTATTTATTGGGTTTGGCTTATCAATATAATTATGAATTTGATCAAGCTTTAACTAATTATAGAAATTTTAAACATGAATATTCTGGTGTTGCTTCAAAAAAAACTAAGAAAAAAGATGGACCAGAATATGATGTTAGTAAAAGAATTGAAGAATGTGAATCAGGAAAGAAATTAATAAAAAATCCAATTAGAGTTTTTATTGATAACCTTGGACTTGCTGTTAATTCAAAATATCCTGATTATGGACCTGTAATTTCTGCCGACCAATCAGTTTTAATCTTTACTTCTCGAAGAGAGGGTAGTACTGGCGAAGAATTAGACCCAAGTGATATGTTATATTATGAAGATTTATATGTCTCATATAATGATGAAAAAGGATGGTCTCAAGCAGTAAATATGAGAGAGTTGAATACTAACGGACATGATGCAACTGTAGGTTTGTCGCCAGATGGACAAACATTATATACTTATAAGGGAGTACCAGATGGAACCATTTTTGAAAGTAAATTAAAAGGAGATACTTGGTCTAAACCAAAAGAATTAAATAAATATATTAATACAAAATATCAAGAGACATCAGCTTCTATTTCATATGACGGTAGAAGACTTTATTTTGTAAGTGATAAACCAAAAGATGATTTTGGAAATTCGTCTTATGGCGGTAAAGATATTTTTGTAAGTGAGCTTCAGCCAAATGGGAATTGGGGACCTTCTAAAAATATTGGAGCTCCAATAAATACAAAATATGATGAGGAGGGAGTGTTTTCGCACCCCGATGGTAGAACTCTGTACTTTTCATCTAAACGTGAAGGAGGAATGGGTGGTTATGATATTTATTATAGCGAAAAAGATGATTTGGGCAAATGGTCAGAACCAGTTAATATTGGCTATCCAGTAAATACACCCGAAGATGATGTTTTCTTTACTGTTGCAGGTAATGCCCGTTATGCTTACTATTCAAGTTCTCGTGAAGATGGATATGGAATGCAGGATATTTATAAAATTACTTTTTTAGGTCCTGAAAAAATGATGGTTATGGGAGCAGAAGATATTCTAATAGCTAGCTCTAATGCAACAATCTCACAAAAAGTAAAACAAGAAATAGTAGAAGTTAAAAAGGTAAGACTAACAATTATGAAAGGAACGATTACAGATGCTATTTCTACTGCCCCTGTCGAAGCTAGTATCGAAATTGTTGATAACGAAAAAAATGAGATTATTTCTACTATTACCTCTAATGCGTCAACAGGTAAATATCTTGTAAGTTTACCATCAGGAAAAGATTATGGTATAGCTGTGAAGGCAGATGGATATTTGTTCTATAGTGAAAATATCAATATCCCCGAAGCTACAGATTATCAAGAAGTAACTAAAGATATTGTTTTAAGTAAAGTGGGAATAGGATCAAAAATCGTACTTAAAAATATTTTCTTTGATTATGGAAAAGAAACTTTACGCCCCACTTCTTTCCCAGAGTTAGATCGCTTGGTAGCATTACTTAATTCATATCCAAATATGACAATAGAAATAGGCGGACATACCGATAGTCATGGAAGCCTAAAATTTAATACTGACTTGTCAGAAGCTAGAGCAAAATCTGTAGTTGATTATTTAGTTAACAAAGGCATTAACAAATCAAGATTGACTTATAAAGGATATGCATATTTGCAACCTATTGCTACTAACGATACCGAAGAAGGACGACAAGAAAATAGAAGAGTTGAATTTAAAGTTATATCAATAAAATAAATTATTTATAATGAAAAAAATATTAGCGATATTGATTTTTTGTGTAATTAGTGTATTGTCTTATTCTCAAGTTGATGTAAAATTTACACCAGCAAATTTCCCTAATAAAAAAGAACAATTAAAAGTAGCAAAGTCTCAAATAAAAAATGCAGATATTTATGTGTTTACTGAAAACAACATTGACGAGGGACTTAAACTGTATCTTAAAGCAAATGATTTTAATCCAGATAATTCAGAATTGAATTTTAAAATAGGATATTGTTATTATAATTCACCTCAAAAATACAATTGTTTAGAGTATTTTGAAAAAGCATATAAATTAAATCCAAAAGTGGATAAAAAAATTGAGTTTTATCTTGCTCGAGGTTATCATTTTAATTATGAATTTGATGAAGCTATTTCATTATATAATAGTTATTCGCAAAATGTAAAAGATAAAACAGAATTAGAAGCCATAGGGAAACATATTACCGAATGTAGAAATGGCAAAGAGTTGATAAAAGATACTGTTAAAGTAGAAATTATAAACTTAGGAGAAAATATAAATACAGAATATAGAGAATACGGACCTATGGTAGTTGCCGACGGTTCAAAATTGTATTTTACTTCTCGTAGAAAAGGCTCTACAGGCGGGCAAATAGCACCAGATGGAATGTATTTTGAAGATATATATGAAAGTAATAAAACCGAAGATGGCTGGACAAAAGCTAGGTCTGTAGGTTCGCCTTTAAACACTAAACTACACGATGCCGTTGTTGGTATTTCTCCAGATGGACAAACTCTTTACATTTATATGGATACTAATGGTGGAGATATTTACGAATCTCGACTTAAAGGAAGTAAATGGACTAAACCAACACCATTAAAAGGTGATGTAAATACTAGTTATCATGAATCTATGGCTTGTATTTCTTATGATAATAAAACTTTGTATTTTATCTCGAACAACCCAGCTACTTCAATAGGAGGTAGAGATATATTTTATGCTACTTTAGATCAAAATGGAAATTGGTCATCACCTGTTAATATTGGACCAGTAGTAAATACTCCTTATGACGAGGTTGATTTTTTCCTACACCCAGATGGTAGAACAATGTATTTTTGTTCAGCAGGACATAATTCTATGGGAGGTTTAGATATTTTTAAAACTGTAAAAAATGCAGACGGAGAATGGACAACACCTGTAAATCTTGGATATCCTATAAATACGCCTTTAGATGATGTGTTTTATGTAACAACAGCAAGCGGAACAACAGCCTATTATGCATCGGTACGTCCCGAAGGTTATGGAACGCTCGATTTGTATGAACTTAGATATCATGTTGATAAAGAAACACAAAAAGAAGAAGATAAGGTTTTAGTTACACTTGTAAAAGGTGTAGTTAGAGATGCTACAACAGCTTTCCCATTAGAGGCTAAAATTGAAATTATTGATAATAGTATAGATGAAGTTGTTGCTGAGTTTACAACTAATTCGCAAACTGGTGGCTATCTAATTAATTTGCCTTCAGGTAAAAATTACGGCTTAAATGTTAATAAAGAAGGATATCTATTCCATTCAGAAAATTTTAATATAGCCGATACAGCAGAATATAATGAAGCAGTTATAGATGTAAACTTGCAAAGAATAGAAGTCGGAATTACAGTAGTTTTAAAAAACATTTTCTTTGATTATGATAAGGCAACTCTACGCCCCGAATCGTTTGCTGAACTAAATCGAGTTCTAGCTATTTTGAATGACCAACCAAAATTAAAAATTGAAATTTCTGGACATACCGATGATAGAGGCTCGCTTGAATATAACAAAAAATTATCGAGAGAAAGAGCTCAATCTGTTGTTGATTATCTTATAGAAAAAGGTGTTGATAAAGATAGATTAACTTATGAAGGCTACGCATTCGAAAAACCTATAGCTACTAACGAAACTGACGAAGGCAGACAAATGAATAGACGAGTTGAGTTTAAGGTTATTGCCCATTAAAACCTTAATTTTAAGCTCGTAAACATTAACAAAATTTAATTTTAATTGTTGTTTCTAAAAAATGGCAACAAAGAAAAAAATATTATTAGCTATGAGTGGAGGAACAGACTCTTCGGTAGTAGCTTTGTTGCTAAAAGAGCAAGGTTTTGATATCCAGGGGGTTACTTTTCGTGCTTACGATAATATGTTAGAATCTTGTGCAGACAATTTTGATACGTTTATAGAAGCCGAAAATTTAGCAAAAAAACTTGGTTTTCCTTACCAAATTCTTGATATAAGAGAATATTTTGATAAAATTGTAATAAATAATTTTATATCAGAATATATGGCTGGCTATACGCCAAATCCTTGTGTACTATGCAATAAAACAGTGAAATGGGGCAAAATGTTTGATTTAATGAAAAATTCAAATTGTGAATATTTTGCAACAGGACATTATGCTCAAATTGTAAATGAAAATGGTAGATATTTTTTGCGTAAAGCCAAAGACACAAATAAAGACCAAACCTATTTCTTGTGGACTCTTAGCCAAGAAAATCTTGCTCAAACAATTTTTCCTTTGGGTAATTTATTAAAATCAGAAGTTAGAGAAATTGCACATAAGCATAAATGCGAGAAAATAGCAAACAAAAAGGAAAGTCAAGAAATTTGTTTTATCCCCGACAATGACTATAGAACATTCTTGCGAGAAAGAATCCTAAAAATTGATAAAAATCCAGGTCAGGGAAATTTTGTTGATGCTGAAGGAAATATATTGGGAAAACATAAAGGATTTCCTTTTTATACTATTGGACAAAGAAAAGGCTTAGAAATAGCTATGGGATATCCAGTTTATGTTACAAATATTGATGCTAAAACAAATACAATTACTCTTGGAAAACGAGAAGAACTTTTGCAAACAACTGTTTGGATAAAAGATGTAAACTTAATGAAATACAGTGAAATAAAGGAAGAGATGCAAGGTAATTGTAAAATTAGATATAATAACGAAGGCGAAGATTGTAATTTCGTAATGGAAGGCGAAATGATAAAAATTAATTTCAAACAGCCTGTTTCTGCGGTTACTCCAGGGCAATCGGCAGTTATTTATGAAAATAATGATCTCGTTTGTGGTGGAATTATTGCAAAAATTAATTAATTTTGTTTTAAATTGAAAACACGAATTTTTATATTATTAGTATTAAGTCTTGGTTTAGTTGCTTGTAATAAAGAAAATATTAAACCTCGAAAATTTCCATTAGGACAAGAATATTTCCCATTGATTGAAGGGAAAAGTATTATTTATAAAATTACAGAAATCAATATTGATAAGCCTTCAAATGTTTATGATACAAGCATTTATTATTTGAATGAAATTGTGGAATCGCCTTTTATTGATAACGAAAACGACACAGCTTGGCGAATAGAAAGATATACTAGCAAAGATGAAAATTCTAAGTGGATTATCAATTCGGTATGGTCGGCAAAACTCACAAATAAATATGCTGTGAAAGTTGAGGAAAATCAAAGAAAAATAAAAATTCGTTTCCCAATAAAAGAAAATTTGTCATGGAATGGAAATTTATTAAACGACCAAGAAATTCAAGAATATGAAATTTTAAAATTAGACCACAAATTTAACCTTGGTACAGTTCAGTTCGATTCTTGTCTTACTGTTATGCAAGATTCTAGTTTGTCGTTAATTCATAAAAATTTGGCTTATGAAATATATGCCAAAAATATTGGACTTGTTTATAAAAAAGAAATATATATAAACTCTCAGGAAGTAACTCATAACGTGCCTATAGAAGAAAGAATTACTGTGGGAAGAATTTTTATTCAAGAGTTTGTGAGGGAAGATTAATTCTTAATTAAAATTTTTTTATGAAAATAAAGTTTTTAATATTTTTTACATTTTTAAGTTTAAATATTTTTGCTCAACTTCAAGTAGCACCAAATAAATATTATTTTGAATTAACCGACAAAAATTATAACCTTTATAGCTTGGATACGCCAGAAGAATTTTTAAGTTTTAGAGCTTTGCAAAGAAGAGCAAATCAAAATCTTATGATTAATTATTCTGATTTACCAGTAAGTCAGGTTTATATAGATAGCATAAGAAATTGTGGTGTAGAAGTTTTGAATGTATCTAAATGGTTTAATTCTGTTTTAGTTTATTCAGAAAACCCTGAAACTATCGAATTTATTAAAAATTTAAGTTTTGTTCGCGACTCAATAATATATGAAGTAAAAACTGACGATGAGCGTGTGCTTGGCACTGAATATAAAGTTTTGCGACAAATACAAAAAGGCGAAGAAGGCGATCCTTACTATAATTATGGTCCTAGCAAGAATCAAATTTTTATGCACAATGGACAAAAATTGCATAATAAAGGCTATCGTGGTCAAGGAATGTTGATAGCAGTTATTGATGCAGGATTTACTGCAACTCTTGATGTCCCCAGTTTGCAACATGTATTCAACGAAAATAGAGTGATAGCAACTCGAAATTTTGTATATGGTGGCGATTCTGTATTTAATTATAGTACTCATGGAATGCGTGTGTTTTCAATTCTTGCAGGAAATTCTCCATATTATCTTGTAGGCTCTGCACCAGAGGCTGAATATGTGCTTTTGATGTCAGAAGATCCATTTACAGAAAATCTTATTGAGGAAATTAATTGGATTTCTGCAGCCGAATTTGCTGATAGCATTGGTGCAGACATTGTAAATGTTTCCTTAGGTTATTTGAATTTTGATATGCCAGAAAATAATCATAGTTATGAAGATATGGACGGCGAAACTACAATAATTGCTTTAGCAGCTCGCGAAGCAACACATAAAGGAATGTTGATTGTTGCTAGTGCAGCAAATTCAGGTGAGAGCCAAGAACACCCTTGGATTACTTCACCAGGAGATGCAAAAGATATTATTACAGCAGGTGCTGTTTATTCAGATTCAACTTATGCAGCATTTAGCTCTATAGGTCCAAGTTATGATGGTAGAATAAAACCAGATTTAGTAGCTATGGGAGCAGGTACTTTTAATCAAGAACCAAATGGAGAATTTGGTTATGGTAATGGAACTTCTTTTTCTTCGCCACTTTTGTCAGGTATGTTTGCTTGTTTGTGGCAACAATTCCCAGAAAAAACAAATTTTGAAATTATGGAAGTAGCAAAACAAACCGCAAATTTATATAATCAACCAAATAATTTTATGGGCTATGGAATCCCTGATTTCGATTTAGCTGCACAAATTTTATCTGTAGAAAAAGAAATTTCTAAAATGGAAAAACTTTCTGTAAGTCCAAATCCTTATTATAGCGATTTTAATATTCATTTGGAGAATAATAGTGGAGATGAAATTGTGATTGAAGTGAGCGATTTGCTTTGTAGAAAAAATTATTTGTGGTTTAAATTAAGAGCTTATGAAAATAATCAAACAGTAAATATTCCTGATTTGGCAAATTTAAAACCAAGTATTTATATTGTTACAGTAAGTATTAATTCAAAAAAATATTCTGCAAAACTAATAAAACAATAAGATGTCTCGACAAAGCCTGACATTATTAGAATTAAACGAAAAAATAAAATCGGCAATTAACGAAAGTTTTGATGCTCCTGTTTGGCTTGTTGCAGAAATAAATAACATCAATCATCATAGAAGTGGACATTGTTATTTGGAGTTGGTTCAAAAATCAGAATATGATGATAAAATTATTGCTCAAATGCGTGCTACAATTTGGGCTTCGCAGTATAGATTTATTGCTGCATACTTTAAGTCTGTTACGGAACGAGATATTGAAAAAGGAATGAGCATTTTGGTTAAAGTAAGTGTTGAATTTCACGAACTTTATAGCATTTCTTTGAATATCAGAGAAATAGAGCCTTCGTTTACTTTGGGAGATTTAGAAAAACGAAAAAAAGAAATTATTGATAAACTTATAAGCGAAGGCGTATTTGATATGAATAAACTTTTACACCTTCCTGATGTAATACAAAGAGTTGCAATAATTTCTTCGAGTTCGGCTGCTGGCTTTGAAGATTTTATTAATCACATAGAGAACAATAAATTTGGATATAAGTTTGAGCTTAGTCTGTTTGAAGCAAATATGCAAGGAACAGGAACAGAAGAATCTGTTATTGAAGCATTAGACGAAATTTATGAAAATATCGAAAATTTTGATGTAGTAGCAATTATTAGAGGTGGTGGTTCTAAAAGCGATTTGAGCTATTTTGATAATTATAATATTGCTTATCATGTAACTCAATTTCCTATCCCTGTAATAGCAGGAATTGGACACGAAAGAGACGAATCTGTTACCGATATGGTAGCTCATACAAAACTTAAAACACCAACAGCAGTAGCCAATTTTATTGTTGACTATAATAATGTTTTTGAAACAGAGGTTTTTGAAATTTACAAGTCTATAGTGGCTGAAGCTCAATATGTTATCAGAAATAAAGAAATGTATTTGGCTTCATTAGGTTTGAAAATATATAAAATCAAAGATGTTTTAATTAAAAATAACGAAGACTGCAACAGAAATATGTATAGATTGAAAAATGCTTCTGTTCAATTAATTCGTAAAAATGAAAATCGTTTAAATAATTATTTTGAAAATTTGAAACTCTTAACTCAGCAAAAGACTTATTTGGCAAATAAACAATTAGAAAATTCATTTTTAAGTTTGAAGAAAAATACAGAAATATTACTCTCAAAAAATGAGTTAAAACTTCAAAATTTATCTAAAAATATAGAATTAGCTAATCCCGAAAATGTTTTGAAACGTGGTTTTTCTATTTCTAAAATTAATGGAAAAATTATTAATGAAAACACAAACATAATGATAGGAGATGAGCTTGAAACCATAACTTTTTCAAATAAAATTACTAGTAATGTTATCAAAAATAAAAAGAAATAAATATATTTTAATCTTATTGCTTGTTTTGTCTTCTTATAGCCTAAAAGCTTGGGAAGTAAGGACGGATTCAACTTTATTTGTAAACCCATGGGTAGGACTTTCACATTACAAAATTTTAGGATTTCCACAATCATTTTCTTCTAACTATTTATCTTATGGAATAGACTTTGACTATCGTTTTCATTCGGAATTATCTTTCAAATTTGGAGTTTCTTTGATGAGTAAAGGGAATTATTATTATGCAAGTTATGTAAATTCAGAAAACACACCAATGGGAGAGTTTAAAACCTTTAATAAATTTCAATATCTTTCGTTTCCGCTTTTGTTAACTTATAATTTGTTTGGTGGCAAAAAACTTAATTTTTTTATAGACTTAGGCGTAAATGTGGAGTTTTTATTACAGGCAAAAACGCATGCAAAATTACCTAAAACATTTGAAGGAGTGTCGGTTGAGCAAGTAAACGTTGTGAATACAGACACATATAAACCTTTAAATTTTAGTTTAGTTGTAGGTTGTGGTTTTGAGTATAAAATTAAGCCAAATTTGTTAGTCTTTATACAAGCAAAATACGATCATGGCATAAATCAAATTTTAAAAGAAAATTCAACTTATATTTTTAAACATAGAGGATATTGTGCAGGCATAGGAATAAAAATTGGAATACCTATAAAATATACAACTTCAACTAATGATTAGAGTTTTAATTTTACCAAAATTCATCTTCAATTCTAAAAATCGCATATACAGAATTTAAATCATATTCGCCATATTTTGCAGGTCTTGCTCGTCCTAAACCCATGTAAGACATGGTGATGGCAATTCCTTTTTCGTAATCTTTCCAAGCTACAAAAATTGCAGAATGTTCAATATTTCTAAATTGTCTATTTATATGATAAACCCAATCGCCAGGTTTAAGCATTTCTTTTGGAGCATAAGGACCAGGTTTTTTAGAATTAAAAACTTGAGTTTTTCTAAATAAATCAGACGATTCAACACTTCTATATATTGCGTTCAAATAATCCCAGCATGTACCAACAACAAGCTTTTCGTCAATAATAGAAAACTTATAAGAATTTTGTAAAATTAAATTAGCACCAACACTACAAGATTGGCAATAAGGAATTCCTGCCACATCGCTTGCATCACAAGTGTCTGCTTCAATAATCCAAAAAGAAATACTGTCGTTTTTGTAAACATGCTCATATACATCATCTAAGAAAATAGCATTTAATAATGATGTAGAGTCTGTAAAAACTTGAACATCATCATAAAAATGATAATATAAATTTTGCGAATTTACATTTCCAAATGTTGCAAAAATCAGTAATAATATGCTTACAAAACCGACTTTCATTTTTATCTAATATCCATTTCTTCTAACAAGTGAGTAGCACCGGCGTATTTATCAATTATAAATAAAGCGTAACGAATATCAATAGAAATATTTCTACACATTTCTGGGTCGTACATAATATCGCTCATTGTGCCTTCCCAGTTTCTGTCGAAGTTTATTCCAATCAATTCGCCGTTTCCATTAATTACAGGTGAACCTGAATTTCCACCAGTTGTATGGTTAGAAGCAGTAAAGCAAATATGTAAGCTACCATCAGCATCAGCATATCTTCCATAGTCTTTTGCTTCGTACAAGTCTCTAAGTTTTTGCGGAACATCATAATCATAAACTTCAGGATTATCTTTTTCCATAATTCCTTCTAAAGTAGTGAAGTAGTTGTATTTAACGCCGTCAGCAGGGTAGTAGCTATCTATTTTTCCGTAAGTAACTCTCAAAGTGAAGTTAGCATCAGGAAACAAAACTTTATCATCTTGATGTTCGATTTGTGCCTTCATATAAATTCTATCAAGGCTGTCTAATTGTGTGCTATAACGAGAAAATTCTGCATCAACTTTATTGATATAAATATCAACATAATCTTTCATCAATAAATAAATAGGGTCTTTCATTAAAGTTTTGTAGGATTTTTCTGAAAACGAATTTAAAAAGTTGTTGAACTTTTCTTGATTTCCAAAAATTGAAGTTTTATAGCAATGTTCAGCAATAGCTTCGTATTTGTTTCCAATTTTTACTTTAATTTTATCAAGTTGAGCAAAGTAATTTGGATGAAATTCTTGTGGAATATTTTCGTAATAAAGTTTAAGCATTTCAGCAAACATTTTTTTGTCTGTTTCTTCGTTGTAATTTTTAAAATGATTGTCTGCTCTTGTTTGTGCATCTTTTTTAAGAACTTCAATACTTTCAGCAGATTTGCCAACAACACTTTCTAAACTTCTCATTCTCAAAGCCAACAAAACTGCGTCGCTACCAAAACCAGCTTCGTTTATATAAATCATTGCTAAATTATATGGAGATAAATTATTATAAATAGTTTTGTATTGGTTTAAAATGTATTTATATTTTTTCGTTCTTTCGCTATCAGCATTTACCCAATTCATAAAATCTTGTTCGTATTGTTTTTTAACATTTACTGCGTCTAAGCGTTTAAGCCCGTTGATTTCGCCTATCCATTTTTTCCAGCCATTAGCAATAGAAGCAGCTTTTGCAGAATATTGAATTCTAATTAGCGGGTCTGAGTTCATGGCAGCGTTGATGATGTCAAGTTTTTTCTTTCTAATCATTATTCTTGAAGGGTCGGTTTCGTTCATAACTTGCTCAACTGCCGATGATGGTAGATATTCTGTTGTAGTGCCGGGATATCCAAACACCATAGTAAAATCGCCTTGTTTATAACCTTTTGTTGAAATTGGGAAAAACTTTTTGGGTTTATAAGGCACATTATCTTCTGAATAAGGAGCAGGTTTGCCATCTTTATCGCAATAAATTCTAAAAAGAGCGAAATCACCAGTATGGCGGGGCCACATCCAGTTGTCGGTATCGCCACCAAACTTTCCAATTGCCGATGGTGGTGCGCCAACCAATCTAACGTCTGTAAAAATTTCGTTTATAAAAAGAAAATATTGATTGTTATTGTAAAACTGCTCAACTCTTGCTTCGTAATGGCTACCTTCAACTGAAGCTTTTTTAATTTTATCAATATTTTTTTTAATTATTGAATTTCTTTCTTGTTCTGACATATTATCATTTACGCCTTCGAGTACGGCATCTGTAACTTCGCTCATACTGATTAAAAACGTAACTTTTAAACCAGGATTTGCAAGCTCATCTTTTTGCGACACAGCCCAAAAGCCATTTGTTAGATAGTCGTTTTCTAAACTCGAATGTTGTTGAATTTGTCCATAACCGCAGTGATGATTTGTAATTAAAAGTCCTTGGTCGGAAATAAGTTCGCCAGTACAGCCACCGCCAAAAATAACAATAGCATCTTTCATCGAAGCCTGATTAATGCTATAAATATCTTCTGCACTTAGCTTAAAACCTTTGGCTTTCATGTCGTCGAAATTATACCTTTCTATTAAAATCGGAATCCACATTCCCTCGTCTGCAAGTGCAGGGAAAAATAAAATGCTTGATAAAATTAAAATAATTAGTTTTTTCATTATTTCTAAGATTAAATAATTTATAAAATTTAAAATTAAAGCACAAATTTAGTAAAAAA
>DAONZU010000027.1:0-24116 GCA_035406965.1 Bacteroidales bacterium | reverse complement strand
CTTTTATTATGGGCGAATGTCGTTCGGGAAAAACTCCAAGTTTTTTTAAGGAAGTCAAAGGTTTTGAAAATCTTATTAAAGAAAGTACAGTTAAAAGTTAAAAGTTAAAAGTCGAAAGAGTGAAAGTATGAAGATTACAAGGTTTGAAGATATTATTGCTTGGCAAAAAGCAAAGGATTTATCTGTTAAAATATATTTCTTGTTTAAAGAAAGTAAAGATTAAGGAATTAGACAAAATATCTGATGATGATTTTGAATTAATTTTTGCAATGTGTGAAGAAACATCAAAAATAATTTCAGGTTTAATAAAAAGCATAGAAAAATCACAAAATTGAAAATATCAAATAAAGTCAAACTTGTAGCCCTCTTTTAACTTTTAACTTTCAACTTTTAACTGAGTAGTTGTTTCATGTCGAAGATTTTCAGTTTTTTCGACACGTTTATTTTTTTGTTAGAGATTTTTGTCCGTAGAACACACAAACCATTTAACTAAAATAATTCTTAATTATTCAATTCTCAATTCTTAATTTTCTTTCGACTTTTAACTTTTAACTTTTAACTGAAAAAGATACACATCTTCAAACTTATTTTCCCCACTTTTTTTCCATTCTTTAAGTTCGCCGGTTTTTACAAATCCAAATTTTTCAAAAAGTTTAATGCTAATTAAGTTTTTTGCATCAATGCAGCACCATATCTGGTTTAAATTAATGATATTGAAGCAATATTCAATAATAATTTCTAAGCTTTGTTCTGCAATTTTTTGATTACGATATTCTTGTAAAACAACAATCCCAACTCCAGCTCTTTGATGTGCAGGTTCGTATTGAAAAAGGTCGATAACACCTAATGCTTTTCCGTTGTGTTTGTCGGTAATAATTAGTCTTAATTCTTTATTTGTGTAAATATCATAGACAGAATTTTCAATATGTTGCTTTATTTGCCAACGCGAAAATGGCGAGCGTGTATCACTTACCCACCAAATATTTGTATCGTTTTCTAATGAGTAAAGAAAATCTAAATCTTCGGGTTCGGGCTTACGAAGTAAAATATTATCATTGCTAAGTTGTGAATTTATTTTCGCCATGATTTTACAATAATATTCATATCTTGTGTTACGCGATAATCTTTAGCGTACATTAAATTTATTCTTTGTGCTAATTCTGGATTTAATTCTGCCTTTTTAAAATTTTCTAAAGGAGTATATATTCCTTTTTTTATTTTTGGAAGCATACTGGTATCAACACCTTCGCCTTCGTAATATGAAACAAAAGTTTTGTTGCCAAGCAATATAGAAAATAGGTTTTTTAATTTTTGTTTAGGTTGTTTCATAAATAAAACAAGTATTGGATAAAACAAAATCATTAAAAATGAAATACAAAAATCCAATAATCTTTTGTTTCTTAAATTTTCGGGTTTAATAATGCTATTTATATCAATATTGTAAAGTTCGCCAGTAGTGTTTGTCGAGTTGCTTCCAATTACTGAAAAACCATCAGGACTTGCAATTTTATAATCTAAACGTGGATTATCGAGTTTAAGCATAGTCCTAATAATTTGCTGAGCCTGCAAGTTCTTAGCACAGAATATTATTTCATCAATTTTGTCAATTTTTACAATCTCGTCAAGTTGTTCTAAATTTCCAGAAAAAAATTCGCTGTTTTCATCTTTACTTGGACTTACAAAAGAAGAGATTACAAATTTAGGATTTGTATTTTTAATTAATTTTACCAAATCTTTGGCTTCGGTTTCGCTACCAACAATAGCAACTTTCTTTTTTCCGGGTAAATTTATTTTAAAACAATTTAATCCTGTGTAATGTAGCAAAAGCCTAACAAGAGGAATTAAAATAAGAGCCCAAGCTGTACTGAGTAAAATTATTGCTCGCGAAAAACGCAAATTGGCTGGCAAAAGTGAGTAAACCACTAAAATAAAGAGTGAACCAACTATTATTCCTTTATAAACATTTTTTAATTTGGCAGGTTTGTCGTAGCCTCCTAAAAAAACTAAAGAAATTATCCAAATAGTTAAATAAGAGAGTAATCCCCACATAAAAATATTTTGAGGGTAAGCGTCTCTTACTCCAAACTGAAATTCTGACCAAATAGGAGTGATGATTAAAAATCCTGCTAAAATTATTATTAAATCTATTAGAGGCGTAATAATATTTTGCAAAAATCTATGGAAAATTGCAAGAGCAGCTCTAAGGTAAATTGCTATTTTTATTAATGCTATAAAAAAGCCTGCATTTTTTTTGGAAAAGTGTTTTTTTGCAAAAATTATCATTGCGTTATAGAAAACCAACACATAATTTACGCTACCTTTTTTTGTGCTTTCGCCTTTGTAGTGAATAATTGTAGTTTCGGGAAGGTAATAGTTTTTATATCCGCCTAAAGTTATTCTGTAAGATAAATCAATATCTTCGCCATACATAAAAAATGCTTCGTCTAAAAGTCCAACTTTGTCTAAGGCTTCTTTTCTTAGCAACATAAAAGCACCAGAAAGAACATCAACTTCGTGAGTTTTATCTTTATCTAAATAAGAAAGGTGATATTGACCAAATTTTGCAGATTTTTTAAATATTTTAGATAATCCAAAAATTTTATAGAAAGCAACTTTAGGTGTTGGCAAGCCTCTTTTTGATTCGGGTAAAAAACGCCCTTTTCCATCAATCATTTTTACGCCTAAACCACCAGCATCAGGGTGAGAATCCATAAAATCGCAAACTGTTTTTAAAGTTTTTTCTTCAATAACAGTATCTGGATTTAATAATAAAACATATTCTCCTTTAGATTGTTTAATTGCCTGATTATTAGCGTATGAAAAGCCGTAATTTGTTTTGTTTTCGATTAATTTTACTTGTGGAAATTTAGATTTTACCATTGCACATGAGCCGTCAACAGAATTGTTATCCACAACAAAAACTTCGGTTTCGCAATGTTTAGCCGATTCAAATACAGAATTTAAACACTGCTCCAAGAAGTATTTCACATTATAATTTACTATTACAACCGAAAGTTTCATAAAAAATCAAACGACAAAGTTATAAAAAAACTGTATGATTGCAATTTTATAAAATGTATAGAAATAAAAATTATTTATATTTTTGTAGTTATTAAAGTTTTTGGTTTTGAAAAAAGGATTAATATTTAGTTTTTTTATACTGTTAAGTTTTGTAGGCTTTTCACAAATTTTAGTAAAACCTCAAAACCCCGAGGTTTTTGCCTATTCTGGTGATAATCAGACACAAACCTTAGAAAAAACTACCGCTAATCCAATTCGAGTTTTGGTTTTAGATGAAAATAAAAATCCTGTTCAAAATTATGAGATTAGTTTTTCGATAATTTCATATCCACAATTTTCTAAAGGTTTTCAGTTAACTGATAAAAAAGTTAAGACAGACGAAAACGGTATTGCTTCAACATATTTGCAAATTGGCGACCAAGAAGGCGAATATACCATTATGGCAAGTTCTGCTAATGATTTAGATATTGATTGCCTTGTATATACTGTAAATGCAAGAGATAAATCGTGGATATTCTTTTTAATCGCAGGACTATTAGGCGGAATTTCAATTTTCCTTTATGGAATGAATATTCTTGGTAAAGGAATGGTTTCGGCAACAGGCAACAAGATGCGGAACTTAACTAATAAATTTATAAAAAATCGCTTTTCGGGTTTTATTGCAGGTTTTGTGCTAGCTTTGTTAGTACAAAGTAATACCGCTGCAAGTGTTCTTACTATTGGTTTTGTTGAAAGTGGTTTAGTGAGTTTTGTACAAAGTTTGTCTATGCTTTTGGGTGCGGCTGTTGGAACTACTGTTACAGCTCAACTTATTGCATTAAACATTACTGATTATGCCCTTTTTATAATCGCAATAGGATTTGGAACTGTTATGTTTTCGCGTAATAATAAATTCAAATATATTGGACGAGCTATTTTAGGTTTAGGCTTGTTGTTTTTGGGAATGTATGTAATTTCAGAAACAATGGCTCCTTTGAAAAACTATACAAAATTTGTTGAAATTTTAATTGGCTTAGAAAATCCTTTTATAGGAATTGCTGTAGGCTTTATTTTTACAATGGCATTAAATTCAACAATAGCTTTTATTGGTATTATTATTACTGTTTCGACACAAGGTTTTTTAAGTATAGAAGCTGCCATTCCTTTAATTCTTGGTTCAAATATGGGAAATACTTTGATTCCTATAATTGCAAGTCTTAAAGCAGGACGAGAAGCTCAACGTGCAGCTCTTGCAAATATTTTATTTAAGTTTTCAGCAGTTTTAATTTTTGTATGGTGGATTCCCGAACTTGCAAATTTGGCTAAATCATTTTCGCCAAGCCGACTGTCGCATGTAAGTGATTATGAATACTTTGCCGAAACAGTGCCACATCAAATTGCAAATGTACACACATTTTTTAATATTGGAATGGCGATAGTAATGTTGCCACTTATAAATGTTTATGCTTATTTGATTAAGAAAATTTTGCCTGATAAAAAAGAAAAATCGCCATTTGAACTCAATTATATAGATATGGCAGTAAATGTTTCGCCAGCACTTACTTTGAGTTTAGCAAAAAAGGAAGCTTTAAGAATGGGAGATAAAATTAAAGAGCTTGTTTCGCTTTGTTTATTTCCTTTTATTGAAAGAAATGAGAATGTTTTAAAAATATGGCAAGCTTTAGAAAACGAAGCAGATTTTTTACAAAAAAACATTAATAAATATTTAGTAACTGTCAGCAGTCAAAGTGTTGATGAGCAGCAACTTAACGAAGCCTTTCAGATTATGTATATTGTCAAAGAGTTGGAAATGATAGGTGATATTGTAAATACAAACCTTAGACATCAGGCTGTGAAGTGGTTGGCTTCTGATTATAGTTTTTCGGAAGAAGGTAAAGCAGAACTTGAAACAATTCATTTAAAAGCCTTAAAACAGATAAGTAGGTCAATGGAAGTGTTTGCAGAGTTTGACAAAGAACGTGCTGAACATGTGAGAAATAAATATAAACAATATGCAGAATTAGCCGAAAGTCTTGAAAAAAGTCATTATGAGAGATTGTTCACTCAAAATCAACAAACTTTAAGTAGTTCAGAAGTCCATTTAGAATTGTTAGGTTTGTTAAATTCTGTTAATCGTCATGCTACCAATATTGCCAGAATATTAGTGAATTGGCAAAAAAATAAAGTCAAGAAAAGCAATACAAAATAGTTGGTTTTGGAATCTCTTATAGCAAATCACTAAATACAGGGCTAGCAAAATTTGAAAAATGAAACTACAATAGAAATTAAAATGAACAATAATAAAAAAATATTTATAACATTATTAGTTATTCTTTTTTTGTTTCAAAGTTGTGGTTTGGTTTGGATATGCAATGAAAGCAAACAATCCATCAAAAAATCCAGTAAATACACACATTTGACAGGAGTTTCTATTCCTGAATTAAAGCAAATTATTTATTCTGATACTTTAAATTATAAAGTTTTAATTTTTTACAGTCCTTGTTGTGGAGCTTGTGCAGAAGAATTTAAAATAACTTACAAAACTGCTTATGCAAAATTAGAAACTGCAAAATTTTATTTTATTGCTAGCGATTGTGGAGGTTTAAAATATATAGATAAATTTTTTGGTGATTTTGCAAAAGATGAGGTAAAATATTACATCAAAGACAGTTCGGCAAAGTTTGAAACTTCTAATGTAAATAGGTTGAACAATATTTTAAATTATATTTTTGAAGAGCCAAGCTATAGTAAAATTGACGCTTGCTTTGGCATACCGCTTTCTTGTATAGTAAGTCCAAATAATAAATTAAAAAAAGCTAAATGCAAATATTTGAATGATACTGTTTTAAGAACCGCACCGCTTTTTTTACATGAATTTGAAAGCAGATATAATTATGATTTAAACTTATTAGATTTTGATGAGATTGATAGTTTAAATGTAACATTTTACGAGTATTGTTATCCTGGAGAATGTAAATAGTATTAATAAATGTTTTTTCTAATTTATAAATTAAAAAATCCTTATCTTTGTAATTAAGTAGAATTTTAAATTGTGGATATTGGGATATTTTATAAATTTTAAAAAGAAATAACATGGACATACATGCAAAAAAATATCAGTTGATTGAATGGATTACTAATATTAGCGATATTAAACTAATAGATAAATTAATGAAAATTGCTAAAAAAACTGATTGGTGGAACGAAATCAGCGAGGCAGAAAGAGCATCAATAGAAAGAGGATTAAAAGATATAGAAGAAAATAGAGTTTTTGACCATTCTGAGGTTAGGAAAAACCACTTAATAAATTAAAAACTTTATCTTTGTATTGATTTTGGAAAATTAATTTGTATCAATAAACAAAAAAGAGAAATGGATTATATTGAAATAAGTGGTTATAAATCAATAAAAAATACAAGAATTGATCTTGCCCCTATAAACATATTGATTGGTGCAAATGGTAGTGGAAAAAGTAATTTTACATCATTTTTTGATTTCCTAAACAGGCTATATAATAGAAAACTTAATGAATACGTCGCTTTAAAAGGCGGTGACAATAAAATATTGCACAAAGGAAAAAAGAATACAGACACTATTTCATTCAAAATGGAGTTTGATAATGGACAAAGTGGTTATTCTGCAAAAATACAATCAGGAACAGATGGTTTTGTTTTTTTGAATGAAAATTTAATTTACAAAGGAGACTCTCAAAGTATTAATAAGCCAGGTTTTGAAGCACAAATAAAAATTTCGGATAACCATAATGCTCCATGTGTAATTAAATATTTGAATGGGTTTAGAAAGTACCATTTTCATGATACAAGTTTAAATTCTCCATTTTCAAAACACAGCAATATTGAAAACGACATCTATTATTTTTATGAAGATGGTATGAACTTGGCTGCATTTATGTACCATATTTATGAAACTAATAAAATTGTGTACAACAGAATTGTTAAAAATATTCAATCTATAGCTCCTTATTTTTCGGACTTTTATTTTGCTCCAAGCAAAGAAAATATTATAAGATTACAATGGACAGATAAATATAGTGATGTAGTTTTTGGAGCAAACGACCTTTCTGACGGAACTTTGCGTTTTATTGCATTGTCTGTTTTATTTTTACAACCAAATTTACCAGATACTATTATAATTGACGAGCCCGAACTGGGACTACATCCTTCTGCAATAGCCAAATTAGCAGGAATGATAAAATCTGTATCAGATAGAGGTTGCCAAGTAATTGTTGCAACGCAATCAACAGATTTAATTAGTCATTTTTTACCCGAAGATATTATTACAGTTGACCAAATAGATGGACAAACAGTATTTGCACGATTAAGTAGTAGCAATCTAAAACAATGGCTTGAAGACTATACTATTGACGATTTGTGGAAAAGAAACATTATTACAGGCGGACAACTTAATTATAAACTATGAAACGAGTAATAATTATTTGTGAAGGAGAAACGGAACGAGAATTTTGTCAAAAAGTTTTAGCACCTCATTTGGCACAACACGATATATTTATTCAAGCACCTTTGATTAAAAAATCTATAGGAGGAATTGTTCGTTGGTCTGTACTGAAAAAAGAAATTGAAACTTATTTGTTAGAGTCTAATGTGATTGTTACAACTCTTATTGATTATTATGGATTGTTAAAAAAATATAATTTTCCAAAATGGGACGAGGGAGAAAGAATTGTTGATAAAAATGCAAGAATGGATTTTTTAGAAAAAGCAATGAAAGATGATGTTTTAGACAACGTTAGACATAGATATATACCATACTTGCAACTGCACGAATTTGAGGGTTTACTTTTTAACAACATTCAACTTTTTTACAATCAAGTCCCTGAATCAGAATTGGTTGGAAAGGTTGAATTAAAGAAAACTTTTGACGACTATGACAATCCAGAAATGATAAACAACAATAAAGAAACCTCTCCAAGCCATAGATTAAAACGAATAATAAAAGGTTATAATAAAGTCTTATACGGGCATTATTTTGCAGAAGCAATAGGTATTGAACAAATAAGAGCAAAATCACCACGATTTAATAGTTGGATAGAAAAGTTAATAAAAATTAAGCAATAATGCTAAACCTCAATAGTTCTTATGCAAAGATTATAAAGGATTAAGGGTGCTTTTTCTACTTTCCACCTTTTTCAATCAAAAATTCAATTATTTCGGTCTTATAGCCATAATATTCTTTTGCCATTTGCAATGGAGTTTGACCTTCGCTATTTTTACAATTTACATTTGCACCATGTTCCACTAACAATTTTACCATTTCTAAATTTGAGTCAGTGATTGCATGGTGTATTGGATAAGCGTCCCAACCATAAGTTTGCAAAGCTCCATTTTTAAGCAAATATTTTGTAACATCGTACTGATTAGATTGTACTGCATAGATTAATGCAGTTCCTCCACTTCGGTCTTTTGCATTAATATCATTTTTTTTGTTTTCGACAATATATTGCACAGGGTTTATCAAACCTTTCTGTGCATAAGAGTGTAAAATGGTAGTTCTGTCAACAGATAAAACATCAAATTTTGGATTTTTTGTTTTTAACAGCTCAAACATTTCTTCCGAAGTTACTAAACTCAAAGCACAATCTTTATCATAACTTAAATAGTTAACATCTGCACCATTTTGTAAAAGGTACTTCACAACCTCAAGATTGTCTTGTATTACAGCCCTGTGTAACATTGTGTAACCATTCGGATTGTTCGGCATTACAGAGTTTACACCATTACCCGAATTAATAAAATTTTGTATTTCCTTAATAGTGTTGCCTTTAAATACATAATTTGCATGAATTTTTCTTCTATCAGAGTTGTTAACAATAAATTCAATATTAGGTTGTGGTACAATAGGATCAACTTTCGGATACAAAATAATCCTAAACGACACCGCTTCTTTATCTTCAAGTTCCCACTCAATACCATCTTCTTTAACAAAAACACAATCATACAATGTCGAACTACCATCTCTTTTAATCGAATAAACTGATAGTTGTGCAGTTTCAGATACTTTTACGCAAATTATAGGATTTGATTGCACCTCTCCGTTGTTAAAAAAGAAAGAATTGTTACAAATATCGTATGTTTTAGCAGCTTCAGGCTTTTCTCCCATTATAATTACTGCAATAGTGTCTCTAATACAAATACCAATGCTTTCCCAATTATTTGAACTATATTCTCCTTTTTGCAAAACAATCTTATCATAATTTGTGTTAAGCTCGGTAGCTGTCAATAGTTTAATTATTTCAGAAGGTTTAGATACGCTTGTAGTTAGTTGTATCTGCTCATATTTATAGTTGTAATTACCAAATTCCTGTGGTTCGTGATTTATAAATGTCTGAATATATATTTCCTCGGCATTTTTATTTGCTGTAAACATCAAAACAGGAGAGATATTGACGATTTTCAGTCCGGCATCTGTCCTTTTTTGATTTAATAATTCAATTACCTCTTTCTCAAAGGCTGTTAAGCAAATTTCCTGAGAGTAAAGACTTGAAATAAAACACATTACAATACTTACAATTACAATTCTTTTCATGGTTTTAGTTATTAAGTTTATAAAAATTAAAATGTAATAAAGCATAAAAATAATAAAATCTATCGAACAAATACAATTATGTTGCAAATTTTAATTAAAGCTAGATTCAATTACCAAATGCAATATTATTATTTACAAAGTTATAAAATATATTTTTAAAAAATTGTTTTTTTTGGTTTTCTATTTATTTTATAATGTATTTAACCCGCTCAGATTTAGCTTCGCTGAGCTCGTCCTGCGGACTTTAGTTGAAATTCGAGTGTAACACTGTGTGAGCGTCAAAGGTGTTTGGAGCAAGTTAGTGTCTGTCAAAGGTTTGTCCGTAGGACAATATGTGATTAACCGTAGGCGCAGCCTGCGGTAACAAGTACTCTCAAAAGCCTTGCCCGTAAGGGCAACACAACAAAGTCGGTTAAAAGTTTATAAAATTAAAAATTTGCAAACTATATGTCCCAAATTTTGTATTTTTAGTACATATTAAAAAAATATGAGACAAAATGCACCAGATAGCAAAGTCAGAAATTAAATTCAAGATTAAACACAAATTTTTATAAAAACTACTTAATAAATTAAAAAAACTTTATCTTTGTGTACTAAAATTTGTGTTTTTGGTACAAATAAATAAAATATGGGACAAAATGCACCAAGTTATCAATTAAAGAAACTTCCACCTTTACGAGAGAAGGTAGAGACAATTAAAATTCTTAGGCAGGTTAATAAATCTACAGCATCATTAGCTGAGTTGAAAGGAATTGCAAAGACAATACCTAATCAATCAATGTTAATAAATGCAGTAGTTTTGCAAGAAGCAAAAGATAGTTCAGAAATAGAAAATATTGTTACAACTCAAGATGAGTTGTACAAAGCATTGACTGTTAATAAAACTAATATTTCGCCAGAGGTAAAAGAAGTTGTAAATTATAGAAAAGCAATATTTCATGGATATAATATTCTTAAAAATCAAGGATTTTTAAGAGTAAATGATATTGTAGCTATTCAACAAGAATTAATTGGCAACACCGCAGGAATTAGAAGCACTGCAGGAACTGTGTTGAAAAATGATAAAACAGGAGAAATAGTTTACACGCCACCGCAAGACAAGGCAGAAATACTTGATTTACTAACAAATTTCATTAACCACTTTAATAATGAAGATGATTTGTCTCCATTAATAAATATGGCAATATTGCATTATCAATTTGAAAGTATTCATCCATTTTATGATGGAAATGGTAGAACAGGTAGAATTTTAAATATTTTGTATTTGATACTTAACGAATTGATTGATGTTCCTATTTTGTATATGAGTTCATATATAATTGCAAATAAGCCAGAATACTATCGTTTGTTAAATCAGGTTAATAGAAAAGGGAAATGGGAAGAATGGATAATGTTTATGCTTAACGCTGTTGAGGTTACTGCTAAAGATGCAATTTTGAAAATTACTAATATTAAATCTCAATTAGATTCTACTATAATAAAAGTTCAAGAAAAAGCACCAAAATTATATAGAAAGGAACTTGTTGAATTACTTTTTGAGCAACCATATTCAAAAATAGAATTTGTAGTAAATAAATTAGGAGTGGAAAGAAAAGCAGCTTCAAGATATTTGAAAGAACTTGAAGGTATTGGGATTCTTGAGTCTCAAAAAATTGGAAGAGAAACTTTGTATATAAATAAAGACTTGATTGAAATTTTGAAACAATAAAAAATGCAAAATGTATCAACTCTTAAACCCTATGCAATATTAGAATTTGGAGTAACAGAGTTGTAGGGTTGAGAAATACATATAGTTTTAAATATAAATTAAATTATCATGAAAAAATTTTACACATTATTAGTTTTCTTGTTTTTTGCGACACTTGTCTTTTCTCAAGTTTTGAAAGACCCTCGTATTGAAAGCATGAGTGGAGGAGTATCTTATTCTTCTGGAAATTATCTGTTATTTATTGACCCTAGAGGATATATTCAAAAAACAGATATGGAAATAAGAGATTACAGAAATTTACCAAAAAATTTAGACGCAACACAAAGGACAAACACAGAACAACAAAGAGAAATAGATGAATTAAAACGAACTATTTCAAACCTTGAAAGAAAACTCGGCGAAATGGAAAGAGATTTGTATAATCAGAAAAGACAAATTGAAGATTTACAAAGAAAAGTGAAGTAAAAAGTTTGAATAATAGCAAATGTTTTTTTATGGTTAAGCTAATTTAACTATTAATATAAAAATCCAAATAGCCAAAGAGGAATAATGTTGGAAGATCCAATTTCAATATTGTCTTTAACAATAAAAGAGTCTGCATGATTTATAATCTGTTTACGTGTTTTATTTTTACCCCCAACTTCCAAATTGTATTTTTGGTCAATTAAAAAATCAGCAAACTCCGAAGCATAAACTTTATGATGCATATTAAGTTGATTATACAAAAAGGTTTCGCGTATATTACCTGAATTTATGTTTTCTGCTGCAAGATTATACATGATATTTGTGTTGTGAAGAAATATTTTTTCAGGTTTACTTAATTCGTTCAAACTTTTTTCAGGAGTATTAAGCATTAAAATTAAATTTGCGTCTTTTAAATGTTGAAGATAAAGTTTCATCGTATTTAGAGATATTCCAGTACGTTCACTTAACGAATTCATATTAGGTTTAAAAGGCACTGAACCACTAATAATCTTTAATAATTTTTTGATATATATAAGATTTGATGACATAATGTTTTCAAACTGAGGAATATCAATTTCAATTACTGTTGTAATCACTTCACTTAACTTACTATGAAAAGCAGACAGGTTCTCCATATAAAAAGGATAATAACCAAATTGCAGATATTTGTCAAAATATGTTAGTGGTTTTATTTTGGAACTTATGTCCATTGCAATAGTGATGTGATTTTGTAAGATTTCTTCAAAAGTATAGACAGAAAATTTTCTTTGAGTTTCGAATTGAACATACTCTCTAAAAGATAAGCCGGGCAACTCATACATAACAGCTCGTCTGCTCAAGTCAGCTCTGGCTTTTTTAAGTTGTAACATTGATGAACCTGTAAAAATCATTTTTAATTTGGCAAAATCATCATAAAGGTTTTTAATTTCAACCGACCAATTCGGATAACGATGAACTTCGTCCATAATTAATAACTCACCTCCACGTTTATAAAAGTCAGAGGCAAAATTGTATAGCCTATTTTCTAAAAAATAAAAATCATCTAAACTAACATACATTACTTTATCATCGGGCTGATAGTTTGACTTTATATATTGCAATAATAATGTAGTTTTTCCGACACCTCTACTTCCTTTTATCCCGATTAGTCTGTTTTGCCAATCAATTAAATTTATATGGTTTCGAATACTATCAAGTGAGGTATTCTGATATTTTTCATAAAATTTCTGTCTTATAGTTTCCATATCTATTTTTTTTGCAAAGATAATAAAAAAAATCAATAAATGTCAATCCGCTGACATTTTTATTGAAAAATATGTCATTCCGTTGATATGTTTTGCGACTTATTATATCAATGCGTTGATATTTTTGTCTTATACTAAGCAATTTTATTGCATAAAAAAACCAACTAATTTATTGTTAATTAGTTGGTTTTTTTAATAGTTTTTGAATATATCTAATCCATTTACTTCTTCACAAGCTTTACACTACTAACTCCAGAAATATACTGTCCCATTTTATTATGAAGTTCTATCGCAGGTTTTAAGTCTTGTAAAATATTTAGTAAAGCTCTTCTTTCGTTTATTGAGTTATCCATTTTTGCTTGATAAAAATTCTGTAATTCATTTAGTAGCTTAATGTTGTTTACTTGATTTTTAAGTATTGAAGCGTCTTTTTGAGCATCTGTGTACCATTCCAAAACATTATTTGGCATGTCGAGTGGTGTAAAAATGCCTTTTGGGTCATAAAGTGTTAAAATGCTTGAAGCAGAAGTTGGTAATTGTCCACTCCAAGAAATATAGTTTTTAAAGATAGACTTCATCACGTTGTTTGTAAACACTGTTTTTTTACTTAGCAAGTCATCATTAATTGTCAAAACATTTTCTGAGCATATTTCCCAACATTCTTTCCACGATTGTGCCATTGTTTTTAAGTCTTCAATATGTTTCATTGATAAACTTGATGGCAAATTGAAAAGCGTAATTTCACACTCGTAGTTTTCATTTTTTTGTTTAGCTCTATCAATATTGGTTTTAAGTTCTCCTAAACTGGTTTTTAAATTACCCCATTGTGTTTCGGCAGAGGTCCAATTTTTTTCTAACATTGCCTTTTCAATAGCATCATAGTATTTTTGTATTCTATCTAAGTTGTTTCTAACAGATAAATCTTCTTGACCTGTTGCTTTGATGTTGTTTGAAGAATACCACTCGCTGTCAGTTGCTTCTACTAAAAAATAAAAAGTTGCTGAGCCTGTATTTGTTTCATTATCTTCTGTTATGCCACCAGGTGTTTTTCGTGAGTAATGCCATTTTGTAGTAGAATTTACTTTTAAAAATACTTTTGAATAATATCCTTTTGTAAATTCAAGCTCGACTTTTCTTTGCATATTGCCAGAGCCTAATGATTTAATTTTCACTTCTGGACCAGAGCTAAAATTTGCTTTTTCTTCTGTTAATTTCCAATCGCCTGTGAATTGGTAATTGTTTATTTGAAACGACATTCCGTTTTCGCCTTGTGATAAAACTACTGTATTTCTTCCTATATTTGCGTAAGTGTTAGGATCTGAACAATAATCACGTTTTCCACCCATAAGCACTGCTTCAACAACAATTCTTTCGCCTTGACGAACTGTAATTTTAGACCCTTCTTTATAGTCAGTACCATCAACTCGCAAAACTACAAAAGGCGTTCTTGGTGGAATACCTGCAGTTAACATTACTGCAATTAACAAAAATGCTGATAATAAATTTAGTTTCTTCATTGTAAATTAGTTTTGGTTATTTATTTTTATTATAAGGATTCAAATCACTTCCAAAAACTTTGGTTAAAATGTCTGTAACTCTTGCAATAGGGTCGATTCTTATGTTTTTTTCTTCTTTAGCTACCATTAAAAATAATCCGTCCAAAGCCTTGTTTGTTACATAAGCATTTAGGTCGGTATCAACTTTTTGACCACCAGTAATAGTCATTGCTGCATTGTATTTAGTAACTAAAGGTGTCCAATATTTTGCTAACATTATTTTATTTGTTGAAGCAGTAACAACAGGATAAAATTTGTCGTAAAGTTGTTTTGAAGTTGTTCTTTTCAAATAATCAGTTGCTGCGTGGTCGTTTCCTTTTAAAATCGAAATAGCATCTGTAATAGTCATTTGTTTGATTGATGTTATAAAAACTTCTTTTGCTCCTTTAGAAGCATCTTCAGCAGCACGGTTTAACTTTTCTTCAAATTGAATAACTTGATTTTTTAATCCAGCATCCATGCAAAACTCTTTCACTTTTATTGCTTCTTCAGGAAAAGGAATTTTTATTTGAGCGTTATTGTAAAAACCGTTAGTTGCTGAAACCACGTTTACAACATTTCCTATTCCAACACTTAAAGCCTCTTTAAGTCCTTCTGCAACTTCAGCTTGTGTGAGTTGTTTAGCTGTGCCACCAGATTCTGCTTCGTTTAAAACTCCAGTTAATACATCGCAACTTGCAAGTAAAAACACTATAGATAATATTGATATTGTTTTTTTCATATATTTAAGTTTTAAAAATTTTGAATTATGCAAATTTAACAATTAAATTCTATTAAAGCGAACAAATCTTGGTTTTAATATTTTCCATTAGCCAAAATGGAGTAGATGTTGCACCGCTGATTCCTACAGTTTTTACGTTTACAAACCAAGATTTTTCAATGTCATTAGTTGAGGTTACAAAAAAACTATTTTTGTTTGTTTCTCTACAAATACCATAAAGCATTTTCCCATTTGAGCTATTTGGGTCGCTTACAAAAATTATAATATCGTGGCTTGAGCAAAAATCTTTTAGTTTAGGAATACGGTTTTTTACACTTGGACAAATAGTTTGGAAAGCTTTAAATTGCTTAGTATTGCCGTGAAATACTTTAGATTTTTTTTCTAAAAAATTTAAAATTTCTTGATATTTAAAATAATCAGATGTGGTTTGAGAAAAAAGATAAATATTTTTAGATACATCAAGGTTTTCAGCTTCTTCTAATGAGCCAATAACAATAGCTTCACCGTTAGTTTGTCCTACTAAACCATTTACTTCTGCATGTCCTTTTTTGCCATAAATTACTATAGTGCAGTTTTTATCTAAATTATATTTTTCTTTGATTTGTTGTTGTAATTTTAAAACTACTGGACAAGTTGCATCAATAATTTTAATATTTAAGTTTTTTGCTTTTGTATATGTTTCGGGTGGTTCGCCGTGAGCGCGAATCATTATGGTTTTGCCTGCCAGCGAAGGAAAATCTTCTTTTGTAATAGTTTTCATTCCTAGCTTATTTAATCTTTTTTCTTCTTTTGCATTGTGAACAATGTGTCCAAGACAAGCAATTCCGAGACTTGAGTTTTCTTCCGCTTTTTTAATAGCTTTGGTTACTCCAAAGCAAAAACCTGCGTATCTGTCAATCTCAATTTTCATAGATTTTTTCTTTGATTATTTTAACAGCTAAGTCTAATTGTTGTTTAATGCTTAGTGTTGAATTGTCTATTAATATTGCATCTTCAGCCTTTTTTAGAGGAGAAACTTCTCTGTTTTGGTCAATAAAATCGCGTTCTGTAATGTTTTTAAGAATTGACTCGTAATCAACGTCCATGTCTTTTTGTTTTAATTCATCAAATCTGCGTTTAGCTCGAGTTTCTACATCAGCAGTTACAAAAAGTTTTACTTCTGCATTTGGAAAAACTACAGTTCCAATATCTCTGCCGTCCATAACTACAGATTTATTTTCAGCCATTTTTCTTTGTAAATCAACCAATAGTGTTCTTACTTCTGGCACAGTTGCTATTGGACTAACTTTTGAAGAAACTTCAAGATTGCGAATTTCGTATTCTACATTTTCGCCGTTTAGAAAAATTTCAGTTTTATCTTTTGAAGTTTGTTTAAATTCTATATTTATTTCTGATAAATTTTTAAGCAATAAATCATAATCTTCTTTATCATTTTTAAAAACACCTTTTCTTATTGCAAATAAAGTAACAGCTCTATACATTGCACCAGTGTCGATATATAAAAAACCGAAATATTTTGCTAAATCTTTTGCTAAAGTGCTTTTTCCACAAGAAGAATGTCCGTCAACTGCTATTTTTATTGTTTTATTCATAAATATAATTTTTTAATATTTTACATCAACTAACGAAAGTCCATGTGCAGGAGCAGATTGTCCAGCTTTACGGCGGTCTTTTTCTTCAATAATTGTGCAAAAATATGGAATTGAAATTTTTCCTTTTCCCACATCAACTAATGTTCCAGTAATTGCTCTTACCATGTCTCTTAAAAATCTGTCAGCAGTAATTTTTATAAAAATATCAGAATTTATTTTTTCAACTTCTGCATTTATTATTTTGCAATTATTGGTTTTTACATCTGAGTGCAATTTGCTAAAACTTGTAAAATCAGTATAATTATAAAGTTTTTGTATGGCTTGATTCATTAATTCGACATTAAGTTTTTTTGTTATATGCCATGCAAAATCAGCGTTAAATGGATTTTTTATTTCTGTAATATGATATATATAAGACCTTTCTTTAGCTGAAAATCGAGCATGAAAATCATCATTTACTTTGCTGATTGAACTTATGGCGATGTCTGAGGACAAAAATTTATTTAATCTTCTTACAGCTTGTTCAGTATAATTATTTTCTGAATCAAAATGAGCTACATAATATTTTGCATGTACTCCACTATCAGTTCTGCCACATCCAACAAGCTCTATATTGTCTTGAAAAATCAAATTTATAGCGTCTTCTAAAACTTGCTGAACAGATTTAGCAATGGGTTGACGTTGCCAGCCATGAAAATTTGTTCCCTTATATGAAAGTTCTATTTTGTAACGCACTTTAATTTTTAATTATTCTAAAACTATGGCTTTCTTCTCTAAAATTCAATCTTAAAATATATACTCCATTTTGTAATTCAGTATTAAATTTAAGAGTATTATTTCCTTGATTAAAGTAAATTTTGTCTGAGCTTTCAACAGTTTGCCCAAGCATATTTGTTATGGAATAAGAAATCTCTCCAGGAATATTTTGATAAAACTCTATATTTATTTCATCGTTAAATGGGTTTGGATAAACTTGCGGACTTACAATGGCATTGTTTACAATTCCTACGAGATTATTACAAAATACAATATTTGAATATGCTTCGTAATAATAATTTCCATCACCAGGATTGCAGCCGTCCATTCTTCTTACTTTAATTCTATAATATGAGCCATTAGGATTTGGATTCATTTCTACCCAATTAAATTGATTATATAAAACAGAGTCCACAACCTCTAAGTTGTTTGGAGTAGAACCTCTTTCTATAAAATAGTAAACTACAAAAAATCCTTCGTAAGCTCCCCAATTTAACCAACTTGCTCCGTTATTATCAGGAACACCGCTTAAAAGACAGGTTCTGTGGTGTTCAGACAATTGACTTTCAGCTCCACAAGAGTCAACAACAGATATTTTGTATTTGTAATAATGATTTTCTGTGTCCACATCTGTATCGGTATAAATTGCAGGTTGGTTATAATAAACACTTGTAAGAAAATCATAGCCGTTTCCAATGTCTTTGTAAATTTTGAAATATTCTGTGCCATGGTTTGGAGTTTTATTCCACATTAATGTTACACTTCCCTGATTGTCAACAGTTGCTAAATTAATTTCTTCATTATTATAAACAGCATTAACAACAAGTTCAATTGTATCTCCAAGATGACAACCTTGATTATCAACAACTTCTACAAAATATATGCCTTCATCTTCAACATCTATGCTTTGTGTTATTTCTCCAGTACTCCAGATATAAGAAACAAATTCGCCAGGATTTAAAGTTAATGAGTTGCCGTAGCAAATATATCCGTATTCTTCAAAACAGCCAATATTTTGCATAGGAGGTTCTATGATAGTTTCTTCTAAAATTTCAACACAATTTGTTGGGTCGGTAACTGTTACAAAATATGTCCCTGGTCCTAAATTTGATGCAGTATTTGTCGTGCTTGAAACTCCGCTTTGCCAATTAAAATTAAAACCTGCTCCTGAACCGCCATCAATAGTTATGGTAATTGTTCCATTATTTAATCCATTGCAAGTCATGTCGGTATGCGAAGTTACATAAGTGTGTGGTGTAGCTTGTGTTAGGCTAGCAGAAGCTGTTGCGTAACAATAATATGAATCTCTAACAACAACATGATAATCTCCTGCTCCAAGATTGTTAATAGTTTGATTAACACCAATAATTTCTTCTTCTGAATTATACCAAGTATAAGCACTGTAGGTTCCTGACCCGCCTGTTGCAGAAGCAGACATTTGTCCATCATTACTTCCTGCACAAGTAATAGGCGTAACGTTAATGCTTGCACTTAATGCTGGAGATTGATTAACTGTATAAGTTTCTGTTTTTTGACAGTTGTTTGCATCTGTTATGCTTAAATGATATGTTCCAGCAAATAAATTTTCAATATTTTGTTCTGTTGAGAAAACTTCTGTTTCGCTATCTTTTTTCCATTCAAAAGATAAATTCCCAAAACCACCAGAAACTTCAATAATTATTTTTCCAGTATTTTCTCCATAGCATTTTACATGTTCAAGATTTTCTAAACTTAATTGTATTCCAGCTGGTTCAGTAATTGTATAAGTTTCTTCTATACTACAGTTTTTGTCGTCAACAATATTTAAAGTATATGTGTCGGCAGGTGCATTTACAATATCATCTTGAGCATTTACGTAATCGGTATTTGACCAAGTAATATCATAAGGTGTAGTTCCACCACTAATTGTAATGTCGATACTTCCATTTGTGTCGCCATGACATGAATTATTTACAATGTCTGCAAAAACTTCTAATGGTTCTGGTTGAGTAATTTGTTGAGAATTTGAATTTGTACAATTATTTGCATCTGTAACCGTGTAAACATAAGTGGTTGGCATTAAGTTATTTATATCTTCGTTTGTGTCGCCATTTGACCAAAAAATAGTGTAAGGCTGAATACCGCCTTCAATTGTTAAGTCGATGTTTCCATTTGCTAATCCATAACAAGTGATGTTGTTGTAAGTATGGCTTGTTACAAGTTGTTCTGGTTGAATTATTGTGTTGGTTAATACTTTTGTGCAAGAAGCACCGTCTGTAATTGTTACAGAATAAGTTCCTTGGTTAAGATTTTCTCGTACTAAAAGAGTATTGTTATAATTTTCCCAAACATGATTTGCTGAAGGGTCGTAATCTAAACTAATTTCTCCTGAATTGTTTCCAAAACAATCTATTTGTGTGATAGTTAAGTTTGCAGAGCCGATATGTCCATTATAAGATTCTAAATAAATTTCTTTATCAGCAATAATTTTATTTGAGCTATTTTTTATTAAAATATGCTTATACCCACGTTTTAAATTAGAAAAAGTATTTGATGCTTGCCATGTATTTCCATTGTTAATAGAATATTGGCTTCCAGAAGGAGAAGTAATTGTAATACTTCCATTATTTCCTTCAAGACAAGGAGGATTGTTTGTTGTTACAATATCAGAACTACAATTTAAACATAATTTAAAAAGACCTTGATTTTCAGAGCCGAGTAAAATATAATTTTCACCATGATAATGCTCAACCCAAGTAGCAGAGAAAGTTAAAGCTACATTTGTCCAAGTGCCATCATAATATTGTAGTTCTCCATTTTCAAAAACGCAATAAATTTTGTTTCCAATTTTTGTCATAGAAACAATTTTTGAAACTCCAGAATATGGATGAGGAATACAATTGTAAGTCGCATTATTAACGTCATAAATTCTTAACGAATAATCGTCTCCAAAATATTGAATATTGCTTGTGTTAGAACAAACAGCTCCTGCTTGTGAATAGCTTCCTGCACATAATGCTGTTGCATCAATATAATTACTTCCATCAAAATATTGTATAGCAGCATCGCTCAAAAACCAGATTCTACCATTTTCAAAATGAATTTTTTTAATAGTATCGTTTGCTAAACCTTGATCAACATCTATAATATTAACAACTTCATCGTTTTCAATTACATTTACTTTACTTGTTGTTGCTACGTAAACTTTACCTGTGTTGTCAGAAGTAATATCATTAATATATGAATTAGAAAGGTTTGGTGTGTTAAAATTCACAATTGTTTGTCCAGAAATTTTGCTTAAACCATTTTGAGTTCCTATCCACACATTTTGATTTTGGTCTTTATGAATTGCTGTAATCATATTGTTTACAAGCCCATCACTAACTTTAAAAGTTCTCCAATTTCTATCCAAAACTTTATTTAAGCCATCATTTGTTCCTATCCAAATTGTATTGTTTTCGTCAGTAAAAATTGTGCTAATATTATTGTCAACAATATTTTTATTCATTCTATAAATTACAAAATCTTGATTCATGTCAAAAACTGTAAGTCCGTTGAATGGCGAGCCAACCCAAATTTGACTATTGTTGTCTTCTTTTGTAATTAATATTTTGTTTACAATTTTATTTGAAAGTCCATGAGTGTTGTCATAAGTAGTAAAAGTGCTTCCAAAAATTTTTGTTAAACCAAGTGCGGTACCTACCCATATATTTTGGCTATTATCTTGATCTAAGGTTAAAACATTTGCAGTTGGCAAACCTTGTAGTGTTGTTATATTATTCCAAGAATGAAAATTATAAATTCCAACTCCACCATTTGTTGCTATAGCAATATTTCCATTGTCTAATTGTGTAATTTCATTTACCAAATTTCCTGCTAATCCATTTGTGGTATTAAAGTTTTTAAACTTATTTCCATCATAAACCGACAATCCATTTGCTGTTCCGAACCAAACATTTCCATTTCTGTCGGCAAATAAACATTTTATACCATTAGAAATTAATCCTTGATTTTCAGACAAAACATGCCAGTTAACACCGTCAAAATAAGCAGCTCCATTGCTTGAAGTTCCTACCCAAATTTTTCCATCTATATCTTCGTCCACACACCAAATAGTAGTTGAAGGCAAACCGCTACCAGCATCATAATTCATCCACGAAACTCCATTATATTTTGACAATCCGCCGGAAGTTGCCGCATAAACATTTCCATTACTATGAACTAAAAAATCATAAATAACATTTCCGCCAAGTCCGTCTTCGGTAGTGAAATACGAGAAATCGCTTCCGTCAAAAACAGAAATACCGGCACTACTGCCAATCCAAATATTGCCATTATTATCTTCAGCAAAGCATCTTGTATTATCACTTATAAGAGCGTCTGATAAGGAATAGTTGGTAGTTGGTTGGGAGTTAGCGTAGTTTGCTAAAATAAAAATTGAAATAAATAATAAAAATTTTCTCATGATCTAAAAATTATAACAGTTTAGCAAATATAGACATTTTTTATAACAACAAGGCAAAAAAAAGTGGTTAATAATTTTTTTTATTAACCACTTCTCGTTAGTTTTTTCTTATTTCAATTCAGCCAAGGCTTTTTTGATTCTTTTTAGTGCTTCTAACATTAGTTCTTCGCTTGTTGCATAAGATAATCTTAGACATTCTGGCGAGCCAAAAGCATCTCCTGCCACAGTTGCGACATGAGCTTTTTCTAAAAGATATAATGCTAAATCGTTTGAAGTATTTATTGTTTTTCCGTCATAAGTTTTTCCAAAGAAATAAGAAACTTCTGGGAAAACATAAAAAGCTCCTTCTGGAATATTTGTTTTTAGTCCTGGAATATCTTTCATAAATTTAAGAACCGCATCTTTACGTTTATTAAAAATTGCAGTCATTTTATGAGATTCTTCTACTCCAGCGTTTAGAGCAGCTTCGGCAGCTTTTTGTGCAATAGTACAAGCTCCAGAAGTAAATTGTCCTTGAAGTTTTGTAACAGCTTTTGCTATCCAAGTAGGAGCACCAATATAACCAATACGCCAGCCTGTCATTGCATATCCTTTAGAAACACCGTTAACAACCACAACTCTGTCTTTAATTTCAGGGAATTGAGCAATACTTTCGTGTTTACCAACAAAATTTATATGTTCGTAAATTTCGTCAGAAACAACAATAATATTTGGGTGTTTTTCAATTACTTTAGCTAAACTTTTAAGTTCTTCTTTTGAATATAAATTTCCTGTAGGATTTGAGGGCGAACTAAAAATTAAAGCTCTTGTTTTTGGAGTTATTGCAGCTTCTAATTGTGCGGCAGTCATTTTAAAATCCGAATCTATATTGCATTTCACAAATACAGGTTCGCCTTCTGCTAAGCCTACCATAGCTGGATAGCTAACCCAGTAAGGAGCAGGAACAATAACTTCGTCTCCAGGATTTAAAATAGTCAAGAAAACATTTATTATTGAATGTTTTGCTCCAGTAGAAACTACTATTTGGTCGGTTTTAAACTCTAAATTATTTTCGCGTTTAAACTTTTCAACAATTGCTTTACGCAAAGATTCATATCCTGGAACTGGAGGATAATGAGTAAAATTGTCGTCAATAGCTTTTTTTGCAGCATCTTTTATGTGTTGAGGAGTGTCGAAATCGGGCTCGCCAATACTCAAATTAATAACATCAATACCTTGAGCTTGCAAATCACGGCTTTTCTGTGCCATAGCCAACGTGGCTGATACTGGCATTTTGTTTAATCTATCAGATACTTTTTCCATTGTAAATTGTTTATAAAATTTATTTGCTAATATAAGAACTTATTTTTTATTTTTATAATATTGTAAAACATATTTATCTAAAAAGTATTTGACATGTTATTAGAAATTTTAAAAATTACAATTCCGTCTTTGATAGTGTTTTTAACAGCATATTTTGTGTTGAAAGCCGTGTTGAAAAAAGAACATGAAAGCAGAAAAATTGAGGTAGTTTTGCAGAACAAAAAGATTATTACACCTCTGCGACTGCAAGCCTATGAGCGTATAATTCTGTTTTTGGAAAGAATTTCGCCAAATTCAATAATTATTAGGTTGCAAACTCCAAATATGACTGTTGGACAATTGCATAAAGAAATGTTAACAACAATTAGAACAGAGTTTGAACACAACCTTTCTCAACAATTATATTTGTCGGTTAGTGCTTGGGAAGAAGTTAGAAATGCAAAAGAAAAAACAATAAAACTCCTAAATTCTTGCTTAGAAGATTTAGATTTGAATGATAATGCTTTGATTTATAGTCAGAAAATTTTTGAAACTCTTATCGAAATCGAAAAATCTCCAACTCAAGAAGCAATAAATTTTGTAAAAGAAGAAGTGGCGCAACTATATTAATCAGTTAAAAGCGATGCACTGAACGTAGTTGAAGTGTTAAAAGTTGAAAGAGTTTTTAGTTTTTAGTATGAAGATAATTAAGAATTGAGAATTAAGAATGAAGAATTATATGCTCGCTTTGCTCGCTTGGGTTTGCTTCGCAGAGTTCGCAGGCT
>DAONZU010000026.1:0-24629 GCA_035406965.1 Bacteroidales bacterium | reverse complement strand
TTATTAAAGCAGATGAAAATATCTATTACCTAAAAATTTAGGGTTTGAGTTTAAAGACTTTACTAAATGTAAACCCACAGACTATGATTGCCTAAAATCATCAATAATTTACGAATTGCTCAAATAAATTAAATTGTTTATCTAAAAACTTGTTTTTTGTCGTGTTTTTACAACCACTTGTCATTTATTAGAACTTATTTTGTAAAAGCATTTCATAATAGATTTGTAAGTTCTCACTTTTCTCAAGAAGCCTTTATTTTTTCCCAAAAAAATAAGGCTTTTTTTTTATAAAAATTAGGTATTTTAATCTTTTAAAACTATATTGCAACAAAAATGCACTATGTTAAATCAAGCAGATATTAATTATTTAAAAAGTTTTGAAATTCTTGAAAACTCAATTGAAGAACAAGTTAAACTATTAAAAAAACATGAGTCTTTTTTAAACATTTCTAATTTTGCCTGCATAAAAAATGGCATTACAAAAATTGAAACTCCTCAATTTTATGTGGACATATTCAATAGCTATTCAAAAAAATATAAATTGGCAAAATTTGTACCTGCTTCGGGTGCTGCAACAAGAATGTTTAAGCGATATATCACTTACAAATTAGAACCAAATCTTAAAAACTTAAACGATGGAGGGTTTTATTCTGTAAAAAATGGATTAGAAAACATTAAAAATTTTGCTTTTTACAAAAAACTAAAACCACTTTGTGCTGAACCAGAAAATTTGGAAGCAATAGTTGAAAAAATACTTTATTCTGGTTTGAATTATGCAAATTTACCCAAAGGTTTAATAGATTTTCACAATTATCCTGACTCTCCACGAACAGCTTTTGAAGAACATTTGCACGAAGCAAACTTACTTGTTCAAGATCAAGAAAATTTTAATATACACCTAACTGTATCTCCAGAATTTTTGGAAAATTTCCAATCAAAACTTAAAGAAATAAATCAAAAAACAGGATATAAATTTAATTTAAGTTTTTCAGAACAAGAACAATCAACCAATACAATTTCAACTTATCTAAATGGCGAAATTGCAAGAGATGACAATGGTAACATTATGCTACGCCCAGGTGGACACGGTTCTTTATTAACAAATTTAAATAGTCTCGACAGTGATATTATTTTTATAAAAAATATTGACAACCTAACTCACGGCGACTATTTAGATGAAACTATTTTGTGGAAAAAAGTTTTAGCAGGAGTATTAATCGAAATTGTTGAGAAAATACAAGAAATTTACTCAAATCTCAAAAATAACCCAACAACAGAAAACTTAAATAAAGCTAAAGATTTTTTGGAAAAAAATACAAATGCCATTTTTGATAATTCTGAAGATTTAAAAACAGAAATTTTAAATTATATTAATCGTCCTATTAGAGTTTGTGGAATGGTTAAAAATACTGGCGAACCTGGAGGCGGACCATTTTGGGTGAAAGATAAAAATGGAAAAACAAGTTTACAAATTGTAGAAAAAGCACAAATAAATCTTGATATTCCTGAACAAGCTCAATATTTTAATAATTCTACCCACTTCAACCCTGTGGATTTGGTTTGCTATGTGAAAAACCCCGAGGGGCAAAAATTTGATTTAAAAAACTTTGTTGACAAAAACTCTAGTTTTGTTTCCGAAAAAACTCATCAAGGAAAAACCATAAAAGTACTCGAACACCCAGGACTGTGGAACGGTTCAATGGCTGATTGGATAAGCGTTTTTGTAGAAGTACCACTTATCACTTTTAATCCCGTAAAAGAACTAAACGATTTATTGAGAAAAGAACACCAGCCAAAAGAATAATTTATGACTAAGGCAAAAATTTCAATTCGTTTTTTTGATGATCGCGAAGTTCGTGCTGTTTGGGACGAAGAAAATAACAAATGGTGGTTTTCCGTACTGGATATTGTGGCTGTGCTAAATGACCAAAACGATTACAACAAGACAAGAAATTATTGGAAATATCTAAAAACCAAATTAAAAAAAGAAGGAAACGAGTTGGTTAGCAGCACTAACCAACTGAAACTTATGGCAAAAGACGGAAAACGATATTTGACAGATGTACTTGATTTTGATGGAGTTATTGCTCTTGGAAAACAGTTTCCTTCTACAAAAGCTAACCGATTCATAGAATGGTTTACCTACAGCGAAGAAACTATAGACGAAAAAAGCAAAACCAAGGCTTATGCCCTATTTAAAAGTTCATTATTTGACAACATTGAAATTGGCACAACAAAAGGCTTACAACAAATTCACGCCTATCTTTTTGGAGGGCTTTATGATTTTGCAGGACAAATTAGACAAAAAAATATCTCGAAAGGTGGATTTAAGTTTGCCTCTGCTCAATTTTTAGAAAACACTTTACAACAAATTGAAAAAATGCCTCAAAACACATTTGACGAAATTGTAGAAAAATACGTGGAAATGAACATAACACACCCATTTATGGAAGGCAACGGCAGAAGCACTCGCATTTGGTTGGATATGATGTTGAAACAAAACCTAAAACTTTGTGTGGACTGGAGCAAAATAAACAAAAATGACTATATGAAAGCCATGGAAAAAAGTGTTACCAATAGCGAAACATTAAAAAGTTTGCTAAAAAATGCACTTACCCAAGAAATTAATAGTCGCGAAATGTTTATGAAAGGCATTGATTATTCATATTACTATGAAACTTAATTGACTATTAAAAAATTCTCAATTAATTTACATTCTACTTTTACTTTGTAATAATTTTTCTGTATTAAACCTATAAGACAAAGAAAACACATGAGAATAAAGAGCTATACTTTGATTTCCTATGTCGGTAAATGCGTAATCTATTTTTAAGCCAAACACATTTACGCCAAGTCCTATATTTGGTTGCCAAGAAGTTGATTTTGTATTATCAAATTCTGGAATTTGTTGAAAATTATTTACTCCAGCACGAGCATAAACAATATTTCTAAACGACACTTCCAAACCAAACGATGGGTCTATACTAATAAGATTTGTTTTAATAAGAGTATTTCTTTTTCCGTCTGTAGTAGTAACCATTCCCAACTCGCCATAGAGAGAAAAATCATCACTAATATTAAATAAATATCCTGCACCTAAAAGCAAGCGAGGCAAAGTAATTTCCAATCCATTTTCAGGAATTTCGTTTCCTGTAGCTTCAAAAACATCGCTTAAAAGTTCTTGATTAAATTTCCAAGCATTAAAAGTTGTAGTTATATCGCGAAAATTTGCACCAAACTTCCAATTTTTATAATGATACATTGCAGAAGCATCAAGACCAAAGCCCCAAGCATTAGCAAATTCGCCAACATTTCGTCTAATTATTTTTGCATTTCCACCAACACTCAAGCCTTCAATATTTAATTCGCGTGAATAAGAAAATAAAAAGGCATAATCAGCAACAGAAAAAGACGAAATTCTATCATATCTTATATTTCCATCGCTATCGATAAGGTCTAAAGTATTTGGAATATCATCAACTCCAAAACGAATCATGCTTAATGCTAATGCAGATTTATCATCAATTTTATAAGAAGCACCCAAAAAATCGTATTTTGCAATTCCAGCGAAATATTCGGAGTGCATAGCACCAATTTCTATTTTTTTATCTAATTTATATAGACCTGCAGGATTCCAATAAGTTGCATTTATATCTTCGCTTGAAGCAATCACAGAATTTCCCATTCCCAAAGCCCTTGCACCTACGCCAATACCCATAAATTCGTTGCTATACTTAGGAGCTATTTGAGCTTTAAGACTACAACTAAAAATTAATAAAAACAGAAATATATTTAGTCTAAAATTCATTTCAAATTATTATTTCAACAAAATAACATAATTATTTGCTATTTATTGTAAGTTTTACCAAAAAACTTCAATATTTTTGCGTAAAATTAAATAATTTTTAAAAACTTGCAAAAATGAAAGTCCATAAAGCCATACCTTCGTTGATAACTTCAGGAAATTTAGTTTGTGGTACATTTGCGATATTTCTTGCATTTTCAAATAATTTAGAGTTTGCTGTTTATTTTGTATTGCTAGCTTCTGTTTTTGATTTTTTCGATGGTTTTGCTGCTCGAAAATTAAATGCTGTTTCAGAATTTGGGAAACAATTAGACTCACTTGCTGATTTAATAAGTTTTGGCTTTGCTCCTAGCGCAATGATCTATGTTTTTATTGAAAATAATGAAATATTGCCTAAAAACTTTTCCTATCTTTCTATTTTATTGGTTTTATTCGCAGCATATAGACTAGCAAAATTTAACACAGACAAAAGTCAAACGACTGAATTTAAAGGACTTGCAACTCCTGGCATGGCTTTATTTATTATGGGAATTGTTTATCCAAAAAGTTTGGGTTTTATTTCAACAGAGCAAATATTTTTAAATAAATTTTTTATAATAGCTAGTCTTATAATTCTACCTGTTTTGATGGTTTCTAACATTAGATTTTTTTCTTTTAAGATTACAAACTTCTGTTTTAAAAATATTGTTTGGCAACTAGTTTTATTAATTTTTGGAATTATTTTGTTAATAATATTTGGAATAAATGGATTAGCATATCTAATAATTTTGTATCTTGCACTTTCAATTTTAAAAAATTTAACAACTAAAAAAACTATATAAAATGAAATTTTTAGCACAAATCAACATCATGCCACAAAAGGCGTTATTAGACCCACAAGGAAAAGCAGTTTTAAACTCTGCAAAAAAAATTGGATTTGATACTGTAAACAATATTAGAGTTGGCAAACACATTGAAATAGAAGTTCAAGCCAAAAGCGAACAAAATGCTGCCGAAATAATAGACGATTTATGTATAAAAATACTAATAAATCCAATTGTTGAATCTTACGAATTCAAATTATTTAAAATTTAAAATATTTTTGCAAATAATAAATTAGTTTGTATATTTGCAGGCTCAAATTATGGTGAGTGTAGCTCAGTTGGTTAGAGCATCGGATTGTGGTTCCGAGGGTCGTGGGTTCGAGTCCCATCATTCACCCCAAAAAAGCTTCGGTAAAACGAGGCTTTTTTTGTTTCTTATTCTTTTATTTTAGGAAAATATTTGTATTTTTGTAATGTATCAAAATAAAATAATTATGACAAAAGATTTTAGAAAATATGCTATTCACAATAGAGGAATAAACGGTTTAGTATTTGACGAATACACAAGCATTTACAACAATTATGTTTCTCCAACGATCATAGAAGAAAGAACTTTAAACATTGCAACTATGGACGTTTTTTCACGATTGATGATGGATAGAATAATTTGGCTGGGAGCTCCTATTGATGATTATGTTGCAAATATTATTCAAGCACAATTATTGTTTTTAGAAAGTACAGAACCTAACAACGATATACAAATTTATTTTAATACACCCGGCGGTTCGGTTTATGCAGGACTTGGCATTTACGACACCATGCAATATATTAGTTCTGACATTGCTACTATTTGCACAGGAATGGCAGCATCTATGGGTGCAATACTTTTATGTGCTGGAGCAACAGGAAAAAGATCGGCACTAAAACATAGTAGAGTAATGATACACCAACCAATGGGAGGTGCTTCGGGTCAAGTTTCTGATATTGAAATTACAACAAGAGAAATATTAAAACTTAAAAAAGAACTTTACGAAATTATTGCTTATCATTCTGGAAAAGATTATAAAACTGTTGAAAAAGACGCTGATAGAGATTACTGGATGACTGCCGAAGAAGCTAAAAACTACGGAATGATTGATGAGATTTTAATTAAAAATGTAAGTTTATAATTTTTAATATTTACAAAGCAATTTATATAAGTTAGAATGGAAAAATGTTCGTTTTGCGGAGCTCCAAAACATAAAAATGATTTGTTCATAGCAGGAATGTATGCAAATATCTGCGAATTTTGTGTTGAGAGAGCATACGAAATTGTGCAGGAAGATAGATTGGCAAACAAAAAATCAGAATTTTCTTTAAAAAGCTTAAAAAAACCTAAAGAAATAAAAAAATATCTCGACCAATATGTTATAGGTCAAGACAATGCAAAAAAAGTATTATCAGTAGCTGTTTACAATCATTACAAAAGAATAGCACAAATTATAAAAGAAGACGATGTGCAAATTGAAAAATCTAATATACTTCTTGTTGGTGAAACAGGTACTGGAAAAACACTTTTAGCTAGAACTATTGCTAAAATGTTAGAAGTGCCTTTTGCAATAGTTGACGCAACAGTTTTAACAGAAGCTGGCTATGTTGGCGAAGATGTTGAAAGCTTACTTGTAAGATTATTGCAAGATGCTGAATATGACGTTAAAGCTGCCGAAAGAGGCATTGTGTTTATTGATGAGATTGATAAAATTGCTCGCAAAAGCGACAATCCAAGCATTACTAGAGACGTTTCTGGAGAAGGCGTTCAACAAGGTTTGCTAAAACTTTTAGAAGGTTCTGTTGTTAATGTTCCGCCTCAAGGTGGACGAAAACATCCCGAACAAAAAATGATAGCTGTTGACACTAAAAATATTTTATTTATTTGTGGTGGAGCTTTCGATGGAATAAACAGACATATCGCAAAAAGAATAAATACTCAAGTAATTGGTTACGGAAAAGAAAAAAGAGAAGAAAAAATAGATAAAGAAAATTTAGTTCAGTACATAATTCCTGACGACATTCGCAAATATGGATTAATTCCCGAAATTGTTGGTCGTTTGCCTGTGTTAGCACATCTAAATCCTCTTGATAAAGATGCTTTAAGAAGAATTTTAACCGAACCTAAAAACTCTATAATCAAACAATACATAAAGTTATTTGAAATGGACGGCATTAAATTAACTTTTGAAGAAGAAGCTCTTGATTTTATTGTAGAACAAGCCGTTAAATTTAAACTTGGAGCAAGAGGATTAAGGTCAATATGTGAGTCTATTATGTTGGAAGCCATGTTTGAATTTCCTTCTAAAAAAGTTAATGAATTTGTTCTTGATAAAAAATATGCAGAAAGCAAATTAGACCAAACTGCAATAACAAGATTCAAATCTGCTTAAAAAATGTATTTTTTAGCTTTATAAATTTTAACAGCTCCGCACAAAAGATTTTTTACTTTTATATCAGAAAATCCTGCTTGTTCTAATTTGCAAGTCAAATCAACATTACGAGCAAAATCAACAATAGATTTGGAAAGATATTTATAGGCTTGCTTGTTTTTTGATATTATTCTGCCATAAAAAGGAATTATTAAATTCAAATATAATTTAAAACCAAATCTACACAGAAAATTCTTTGGCAAAGCAAATTCCATTATTGCAAGACAAGCATTTTTTTGAGAAATTCTATAAAATTCTTTAAAAGCCTCATCAATAGAAGCAAAATTCCTAACACCAAAAGCGACAGTAATCAACTGAACACTATCATCTTGAAGACTTATCTGTTCTGCTTTAGAAATTAAAAATTCTGCAGTTGGTACTTTTGCTTTTGCAATTTCCAACATATTTTTTGATGGGTCTAAAGCAATGTATTTTTGTGATTTTAATTTTTGAAGTTCCAGCAACAAATCTCCTGTTCCACTAGCTACATCAAGCACAACATCGTAATTTCTGTCAGAAACAAATTTCACAAACTTTCTTCGCCAAACTTTATCTAAATTAAATGATAATCTATGATTAAGTTTATCATAAGTTTGAGCAATTGCATCAAACATTTGGGGTGTATTTTCTTTTTGCATTAACATATAAAAAGTGGCGAAATCAAAACAAATTTGAAATTATATAAAATACCACTTTAGAGTTTATTTTTTCCTTTGTTGTTGCAATTTTTGTTGTTGAGCACGTTGGGCTTCTTCTATGCGTTGTTGCCATTTAGATTTTGGCTTTGCAGGTTTTTTCTTATTTGCTTCCATTTGAGCCAACAACTTTTCTTCATTAATAATAAACTTTTGAATTATTAGAGTTTGTAGTATTGTCAAAACATTAGCAAGGAAATAATAGTAGCTCAAGCCAGAAGAATATTTATTAAACCAAATTATCATCATTACTGGCATAAAGTACATTATAAATTTCATTCCTGGCATAGAATTATTTTGAGGCTGATTTCGGCTTGTTATCCAAGTTGAAACAAGCATTGAGGCTGCCATTAATAACGTAAACAAAGAAATATGATTTCCATAAAAAGTAGATATTATAGGAATATGTGTTGACCATTCAACTATTGCATCATAAGACGATAAATCGTTTGCCCACAAAAAGCTTTGTTGACGCAACTCAATAGAAGCTGGAAAAAACCTAAACATCGCAATTAAAATCGGAAACTGAAGAAGCATAGGCAAACAACCTCCCATAGGACTAGCACCAGCTCTTTTGTATAAAGCCATTACTGCTTGTTGTTTTTCCATTTCTTTACCCTTAGGATATTTTTCATTTAAAGCATCAACTTGAGGTTTTAAAACTCGCATTTTTGCAGAAGACAAATATGATTTATATGTTAATGGAGCTAAACCTAGTTTAATAATAAGAGTTAGCAGAAATATTATCAAGCCATAGTTATTTATAAAACCGCCAAGCCAATTAAAAATAGGAATAATTATCCATTTATTTACCCAGCCAAAAATACCCCAACCAAGTGGAACTAATTTTTCGAGTTTTATATCGTATTTTTTTAATTTCGAGAACTTATTAGGACCAAAATACATTCTAAAGCCTACTTTTTGTTTTTCCGCATTTTCGAGTGGAATAGAAAAAGTAGAGTTAAAAGTTTTTAGATAATTACCTGATGGGTCATCTATTTTCTCAGCATTTACAACTGGTGAAGACAAAGCATCATCGGCAATAAGAACAGAAGAGAAAAACTGTTGTTTATAAGCTATCCAATGTGCAGAACCGCTAGTTTTAAATTCGTCTTTAGCTTTAGCTGCATTTAATGACTCTATGTCTTTGTCTATTTTTAAATAAATTGTTGTGTTATTATTTTCCCAATCTATACCTCTTTCTAAGCGTGGAACTTTCACTTCCCATCTCATATTGGCATAAGAATTTGTAAGAGTATTGATTTCATTTTGCAATCCAACAAAATTTATATCAAAATCTAACATGTAGTTGTCTGGATAAACAGTATATAAAAACTCAATATACTTATCATCTGCGGCTTTTAAACGCATAGAAAGTTTTGCTTCTTTATCTACAACTTTAATTGTATCCTCCTTTGTTGAAGGAGCAAAATACATATCATTAGTAATAATAGATTTTCCAGCAACAAACAGTTCTAAACCAAAAGTTGACAAAGAATCGTTTTTATATAATATTAGTGGGTCTTGATAATAAGTTTTATAATCTTTCAATTCTACAGAAGCGATTTTACCTCCGAGATTTGAAACTTTTATAATCATTTTATTATTTTCGATAATTGTAAATCCGTCATCATTGCTATCAAAAGCATTTGCAAAAATGCCATATTTGTCTTCCAAATTAAGAGCATTTAAAGAATCTTTTTCTTCTTGCGACAAGCTTTCATAATTTTCAATTTTTTCTTGTTCTATAGCTTTTTCTATACTGTCTTGCATTGCAATTTGAATTCTTGCAAGAGAATCTTCTTTAATTTTAGCTTGAGCTATAGAGTCTTGCATTTTTTGTCTAGCTTCTATTTGCTCTGGGGTAGGCTTAGTAAGAAACATATAGCCAACCAACAAAGCTCCAATTACCAATAATCCTATTACCGTGTTTCTATCCATTATTCAAACTCCTAACTTTTATTTTGTCTTTTAAAATCAATAGCTGCATTAATAAAATCTATAAAAAGAGGATGTGGGTTTAGAACAGTACTTTTATATTCGGGATGAAATTGAACTCCAACAAACCATGGGTGTTTTGGAATTTCGATTATTTCAACAAGATCTATCTCTTCATTAATTCCTGTTGTAACTAAACCTTCTTTTACAAAAGCATCTTTATATTTATTATTAAATTCGTAGCGATGTCTGTGTCTTTCTGATATTTTTAGCGATTTATAAGCCTTATGTGCTATCGAACCTTTTACTAATTTACAAGAATACGAACCCAAACGCATTGTACCGCCTTTGTCGTTTACCATTTTTTGTTCTTCCATTAAGCTAATAACTGGATTTTTGCAAGTTCTATCCATTTCAATAGAATTTGCGTCTTCAAGTTTAAGAACATTTTGAGCGAACTCAACCACAGCAGCTTGCATTCCTAGACAAATACCAAAAAAAGGTATATTATTTTCGCGTGCATATTTTGCAGCTAAAATTTTTCCTTCAAAGCCTCTATGTCCAAAACCAGGTGCAACAAGAATTGCATGTGTATCTTTGAAAAACTCTGTACTAGAATTTTCGTTTACATCTTCTGCTTGTATATAATTTATATTAACTTTTGTTTCTAGCAAAGCTCCAGCATGTATAAAAGATTCATTAATAGACTTATACGCATCTTTTAGGTCAACATATTTTCCAACAAATGCAAGGTTTACAGATTGTTTTGGGTTTTTAGTTTTTTTCAAAAATTCTTTCCATGCTGTTAATTTTGGTTTTTCGCCTATAGCAATTCCAAAATGAGATAACACAAATTCATCTAGTTTTTCCTTTTGCATTTCTAAAGGAACCTCATAAATTGTGCTCATATCTCTTGACTCTATAACAGCTTCTTTTTGCACATTACAGAAATTTGCAACTTTTACTTTAACATCGTTTGTTAAAGGCTGTTCTGTTCTAAGAACTAACATATCGGGTTGCACTCCTGCTTCTAACAATGTTTTTACTGAATGTTGAGTAGGTTTAGTTTTCAGTTCTCCGCTTGCTGCTAAGTAAGGAACTAAAGTTAAATGTATAACCATACATCTATTTTTAAATTCCCATCTAAACTGTCTTACAGCTTCTACATAAGGTAAAGATTCAATATCACCAACTGTTCCGCCAATTTCTGTAATAACAAAATCGTACTTTCCTTTAGCACTTAAAAGTTTTACTCTTCTTTTTATTTCATCGGTAATATGCGGAATTATTTGTACGGTTTTTCCAAGATATTCGCCACGTCTTTCTTTGTTTATTACTTCTTGGTAAATTCTTCCTGTAGTAACGCTATTTGCTTGTGAAGTATAAACATTTAAAAATCTTTCGTAATGACCAAGGTCTAAGTCAGTTTCTGCACCGTCTTCGGTAACATAACATTCGCCATGTTCAAAAGGGTTTAAAGTTCCTGGGTCAACATTAATATAAGGGTCTAACTTTTGAATTGTTACAGTAAAACCACGTGCTTGCAATAGTTTAGCCAAAGAAGCCGAAATAATTCCTTTTCCTAAAGAAGAAGTTACACCACCTGTTACAAAAATAAATTTAGTATTAGCCATCACAAAATTTTAAAAAGTAAAACTTAACCCAAGGCTAGGCATAATCGGAAGTTGATCAACACGATTATAGTCTATTCTATCAAAATAGAAAATATTTCTCCTATTATAAACATTCGTTACTCCGGCATTAAGCTCTAACTTAGTATATTTATTAAAAGTTATAATTTTATTTACTGTTAAGTCTAATCTATGATAATATGGCAAACGTCCTGTGTTTAGCTCATCATAAATAATTCCTAACGAACCATTTCCTTGCCAATAAGGATAGTTTAGACTATGATAAAAATCGACTTCTTCGTAAAATCCTGCAGTTTTTGTAAATGGAAATCCTGAACCCAAATTCCATCTTGCACTAATGCTCCAAGATTGTTTTTTACCTAATTTATATGTAGTTACTAAATTTATGTTGTGTCTTCTATCATAATGTGGACTATATAACTGCACTCCATCATCACGCTTTACCCAACCTAAAGAATACACAAACCAAACATAAAGATTATTTTTATCATATTTTAATAAAAAGTCAAGCCCGTAAGCATAGCCTGTTTCAATTAAAAAATCTTTTTTCAAATAATCTGGCTTAGTTCCATTTATTGGAATATCGTTATATATTTTATTTCTATTAATTGTTGAAAGCTGAGAAAAATTCTTTATATATGCTTCTACATTAAAGTCTATATGATTAGTTACATCTACTTCTGCACCAATAATTACATGTTCTGATTTTTGAAGTTTATGTCTTAACTCTTCGCCTTTAAACGAACTAGGTAAGTTCAAGTCGCCACTAAGGAAGCCGTAAAAAAGATTAACTACATCTCTATCGCTATTTGCAGCAACTAAATTTTGAGAATATAGACCAGCAGCTAATTTAAGCCTAAATCTTTCGGTTGCATTATATTTAAGTCCTAATCTAGGTTCTAAAGATACTTCACTCATAGAGGCGTAGTATTGTAATCTAAGCCCTGGTTCTATAAGTAAACTTCCAAGATTTAGTTTATATTTTGCAAAAACTGCTAATTCAGTTGTGTTTTCTTCTTGTTTCAACTCTCTACCAATAGAGTTATGATAAATAAAATCTGTATTAAAGCCTAAAGTTTCTACACCCCAAACAAACTGATTTTTTCCAAAGAAATACAAGAAGTTTAAACCAAAATTATATCCTCTAATTCCACTTTTACTTGGCAAATTATCAAGAGTTTGCAATCCTATTTTATAGTCTGAATAAGAAAAATTAGATTTTATCATAACAGTAGAGCCTAATGGTACAACAGAAACGTTTGCTCCTATTCCATAAGAATCCCAACCAAGTTGACTTAAACCTTGATAACTAACTCTATCGCTAAATTTGAATCCAAATAAATTTATCTTACTTCCTTCGGGTGAGCTTAAAGAGATTTTTCCATACAAGTCTGTATAGTTAAAAGGTAATCCTTTGCCATCATTAATATATGTATATAATAATTTGGAAGATTGTTCGAGATAAGAAGTTTTTCCAGAAAACAAATATGAAGCACTTACTTTATCTTCTTTATATTTAACAATAGGTCCTTCTAATAAAACTTTTGAACCAAAGCTACTTGCTGAAACTTTTCCTGTAAAACGTCTTGAATTTCCTTCTCGTATAGACAAATCCATTACTGAAGAAATTCTTCCTCCATAGTCTGCATTAAATCCTCCAGTATAAATATCTGCATTTCTAATAATGTCTGAGTCGAACACCGAAAACAATCCTATAGAGTGAAATGGATTATAAATAGTCATTCCATCTAAAAGCACAAGGTTTTGAATATTTGAGCCACCTCTAATATACAGTTGTCCACCTTGGTCGCCTGTAAAAGTAACTCCTGGCACTACTTGCAAATACTGTGCTATATCTGGTTCTCCACCTACTGACGGAAGTTGTTTTATTTGAGTTGGAGAAACTTTAACCATAGAAATTCTGGTTTGAGTTTTCATTTCCTGCCTTTCTGCCGAGACTACAGTTTCACCAAGGACAAAAGCAGATTTTGTCATATAAAAATTCTTAGAATATAATTTTGCACTTTCTATTCGTAAGTCTTCAACTATACTATCATAGCCCACATAAGTAATTATAATTTTATAATCTCCAATAGGAATTTTTGGAATTGAAAAATATCCATTCAAATCTGTTGCTGCTCCAAAATTTGTTCCTTGAATAGAAACATTTGCAAACATACAAGGTTCTCCATCATCTTTGTCATATACAAAACCTTTTATTGTTCCTTGTTGAGCAAAAAGTGTTACTGGCAAAAATGAAAATATAAAAAATATATTTCTAATTATTTTATGCATCGTTTCCGTCTTTGTTTTTTAGTTCACGTTCTGCCAAATCTATAGCTTTCTTTTTTTCTTTAAGAGTTTTTATTTCTTCTTGTGCCTTTTCGATTTTTTTATTAAAGTCTTTTACCAAACTTTCAGCTCCAGAAGCAAAAAACCCCATATTGTTTTCTATTTGCAATATTTCTGCATTTAGTTCTTTAATTTTTTGCAAAATACGATTTTTCTCTCTTGCAAGTTCGTTTAATGCACCGCTTCCTTTAATAGCTTCAACCTTATTAGTAAAATTACTAAGTTCTAAAGCAGATTTATTAAGTTTTAATTTTTTGTACAACTCGTTAATTGCTCCACGATATTCGTCATACAATCTATCTCTTTGTGAAATTTCAACAAAACCAATCTCTGTCCATGTATTTTGAAATTCTTTAATTTTATTAACGTTTTCGCTTTGGTCGTCAAGAGGTTTATAGTTTTTAATTTCTGCGATAAGAGCCTCTTTTTTAGCTAAATTTTCTTTGTGTTCTGTTTCAATATTTTTGAAAAACTCTGATTTGGCATTAAAGAAATGGTCGCAAGCAGCTCTAAATCTTTTCCATATTTGTTCTGAATTTTTTCTAGGAACTGGACCTATTTCTTTCCATTGTTTTTGTAAATCCAAAAACATTCTAGTTGTTTTTTTCCAATCTGTACTATCTTGCAAGCTTTCTGCACTAAGACAAATGTCTGTCTTTTTTTGCAAATTATCTTTTAGCTCAGCATTTATTTCACTAAAAAATTCATTTTTAGCTTCAAAAAACTTATTGCAACCAGCTCTAAATCTTTCAAAAACCTCATTATTAACTGCTGTTGGCACCATTCCTATAGTTTTCCAAATTTTTTGCAATTCTAAAACTTGGTCTGAAAGTTCTGCCCATTCTTTGCCATTATTTGCAGTGTTTTCTGCTAAAATGCTTTCAACTTTCTCGCAAAGAATAAGCTTTTGTTTATAGTTAGCTTCTCTTTCTTCTTTTAGTTTTTCAAAATGGTCTTGATAATTTTTTCTTATTTTTTTGCTAATATCAGAAAATCTATCCCATAACTCTACACGTTTATCGCTAGGAACAGGACCTAATTCTTTCCATAATTCGTGATAATCCTGCAATTTTCTATAAGAAGCAACTGCATCGGTTGATAAAAGCAATTCTTCTGCTTTTTCGCACAACTCAATTTTTTGCTCTAAATTTCGTTTAAAATCAAAATCTCTGGCTTCTTTATTTAGCTTAACTAAATCATAAAACCTTTCGATTTGAAGTTGATAATTATTCCACAATTCATTAGAAACTTCTGCTGGGACTGGTCCAATTTTTAACCATTCTTGCTGAAGTTCTTTAAATTCGTTAAAGGTTTTATTCATCGATTCTTCACCATTTGCCAAAACTTTGATTTTTTCGATGATTTCTTCTTTCTTTTTTAGATTTTCTAATCTTTCCGCTTCTTGTTGCTTTGCTAGTTCGCCACGTTTCTTGCCATATTCAGCCCACAATTCTTTTAAATAATCTTCGTTTGGGTCTTTTGGCAAACTAACCTCAAGTTCATTTCCTGTTGCCTCTATAATCTCTTGACGCAAAGCATCTTGTTGTCTTCTCAAATTTCTATAAAACAATCTTTTGAGCAAATCAATATCTTTACGAGTTTCTTCAATATTAGATTCGTAAATAAGCTGCTTTAGTTTTTCAATGATTTCTTCATTATTCAAATTGCTAAAATCATTTTCTGCAGGAACATTATCGTTATCAACATCTTCATCGTCTTCGTCAGCATCAATTTCTGAAATAAAAACCTCATCAGTATTTATTTTTTTATCTTCAGTTGATTTGCTTTCAACTTTTTCTATTGTTTTATTTTGTTCTGTCTCAACACCACCATTTTCTGCATTAATCTCAACTTTTTCAACATTATTGTTGTCTTGGTCGGTGTTTTTTGTCGTATTTTCTTGGTTTTCTAAACCTTTTTTAGCATCTTCAATCATACTAAATCTCTGATAATTAAACGTTTAACAAATTATTAAATTAATGTTATAAAACTTACGAAGGTATATTTTATATAAATTAGAAACAAATTTTTATTGATTTTTTCTATTTTGAAAATTTATTTTGCGAAAATAATACAAATTTTCTATAAATTTTTAAAAAATTCTATCTTCGCTCGCTCGGATTTATGTTGCAACAAAATAAGACGCTGTTATAAAATTATTATGGTATTTGAATAAATTGGTATTGTTGTAAAACCAACGCGTGCGTTGATTCTACAACATGCTATATAATTTATTCAAAATCAAACTTTCGACTTTTAACTTTCGACTTTTAACTTTTAACTGTTTTGTTCTTCTTCTTCGGCTTTAACAAAAATCTTTCCAATCCCCTTCCCAATATTTTCTATAGCCTCAATACCTTTTGTTAATGGATTATTTGCAAGGTCGTCATACTGAGCAATAGAGCCTTCTATTTGTTGTGGGAAAATTACAATTCTGTTATATTCAGAATAATATCTTTCTATTTTGCTGAAAATATTTTCAAAATATGGTACATAAGAAAACGAATTTCTTCTTGCCGATGCAACAATCATAAGGTCGTCTTTTTCAATATATCTAGCTAAAATCAAAAAATCTTCCCATTCGCTAAACTCGCTAAACTCGATTTTTACATTAAATTTATTCTTTTTTGCAAGATTTTTTAGGCTTTTATCAACTTCTTCGGTACCAAAATGTAGTATTTGTGCCGACAGTTCCGAAGCAAGTTTAAGCACTTTTTCAGTCCACAATTTAAAACCTTTTTCTTTATGTGCCAGGTGAGGTGTAACTAAAATAATCCTTTTATTTGCAACAAAAGCATTTTCAAGCGAAGTAACAAAAACGTTTTTATTAACTGAATACACTATTTTATTTACTCTTTCACCTGCTAATTTGTTAATTATTCCGGCTTTACCGGGCCAACCAAGAATTAAAATATCGACCATCATTTCTTTTGACACACGAGAAATTCCGCTAACGACATTATAGTCAATGCTTGTAATTGCATTCACTTCTACTTCGGCAGCAGCGCCATATTTTATAAAATCTTCTAATTTCTCTTTTGTTTTTATAAGATTTTGCTCAGCATTAGAATCATTTTGAATAATTGATAAAAGAGATATTGGTCTTGATGATTTTAAGTTTTTTATTAATACTGCAAATTCTAAAAGCTTTGGCACAGAAGCTAAGTTGGCAACAGGTATAAGTATATGCTCGGCAAATTTATTATAAGTTTTTTCACCAATTTGACTATCTTCTTCGGTTAATGCCAAAGTTTTAGCTGCTCTTTCGGTTACAAATGAAGCTATTATACAAGAAACTAAAATTAGAATAATTGTTCCGTTAAGAATATTATCGTCTAAAATTCCAATTCTATAACCCACTAAAATTACTGCCAAAGTTGCGGCTGCGTGTGAAGTTGACAAGCCAAAAATTAAATTTCTTTGAGCTTTAGAATATCTAAAAAATATTTGAGTTAAAAAAGCTGCTATCCATTTTCCAAAAACTGCACCTACAATCAAAACACCAGCAACGATAGCTGCACCCCAACCTTGAACAACAACACTAACATCTACTATCATTCCCACCGAAATTAAAAAGAAAGGAATAAACAAAGCATTTCCGCTAAATTCTATTCTATTCATCAATGCTGAAGTTTTTGGTATTATAGGATTTAAAGCTAAACCAGCAACAAAAGCTCCGATAATTGGTTCTAAACCACTTATTTCGGCTAAGAAAGCTGCAAAAAACAAAACTGATAAAGCAAAAATAAAATGAGCATGTTTTTCGCTTTCTAATTTTGAGAAAAACCATCTCGCAACTTTGGGAACAAGGAAAAACATTATTATTAAAAATAGGACAAAAGAAATTCCCAATCTAATAAAAAACTCTTGGTCTAAGCTACCTTGCGTATTTCCAATGATAATGGCTAAAATCAATAAAACAGCAGTATCGGTAAAAATTGTACCACCTACAGTTACAGCAACAGCTTCGTTTTTAGTTACGCCAAGTTTACTAACTATTGGATAAGCAACCAAAGTGTGAGTAGCAAACATACTTGCTGTTAACACACTTGCATTAATTCCATAGCCCAAAACATAATGACACAAAGCATAGCCTATTGCAAATGGAAAAATAAAAGTAAAAACGCCAAAGCTTAAACTTTTATATTTATTCATTTTAAATTGAGCCAAATTTAGCTCCAAACCCGCAACAAACATTATATATAGCAAACCTATGGTAGAAAATAGTTCAATAGCACTATTGTTGGCAATAATATTAAAACCATAAGGACCGATAATTATACCAGAAATTATTAAACCTATTATTCCGGGAATTTTGAACCTTTGCAACAAAATTGGCGAAAGTAAAATAATAAAAAGAATAACAGAAAACACTAAAATAGGATTGCTCAAAGGAAGAGTAAATTCTGCTAATAACTCGCTTAAAAATTCTTGCATTATAAAAAATTGCTATTTAGTTTTTTGCAAAAATAAAATAAATATTGTAAAGCCATAATCAATTAGAAAATAATATTTTTGTGCTTGTGTTTAATAGATTTATATAAAAACATATAAATGAATAAAATTATTTAATATTTTGGCTTAAATTTGCATAAAGCAGTAAACTATACTAAACTTAAAATTAAATTATGAAAACGTTATTTACCTTAGCACTATTATTTATCGCTTGTCTATCATATTCTCAACAACAATTAATTGATTCTGTTGAATATATTTATTGGGGAGACCATGCTGGAGGCACAATCAATAAAGCTAAATTAGATGGAACTGATATACAAACCTTAGTTAGCGGTGATTATCAAATAAGAAGAGTTAGACTTGATAGAAGAGATAGAAAAATTTATTGGGCTAGTGGACTTCATGCTGCTATTCGCTCTGCAAACTATGATGGAACAGAAGTTACTACAGTTTTACCAACATCTAACCAAATAGGTGTAATTGAAGTTGACCAAAAAAATAAAAAAATATATTTTACTGAAGACAATAGCGGAATGATAAAAAGATGCAATACTGATGGCACAGAACTAGAAACAATAATTACTGGAACTGGCTTGGTCTTAGGAATGGCTATTGACACAGTAAGAGATATACTTTTCTATGGAGATTATACTAATAAAAAAATTTTTAGAGCAAAACCTGATGGTAATGATATTACCGAAATTTTTTCCTCCCCATACCAAATTTATGACCTATACCTTGATATTAAACGAATGTATATTTATTTTAATAACAGAACCACTAATTCAACTCAAAGAATTTATTATGACGGCAGTTATTTAACTGATATTATTCAAGGCAGTGGTATTGTTGGTTCTTTGGCTGTTAGTGTAGAATATAATTTTCTATTTTGGATTGAAAGACAAAATGGTTTTATAGCTAGAGCCACAACTAATGGAGAAGATAGAATAAACGTAATAAATATTCCAGGTTCTAATTTTTCGGGAATGGATATAGGTAAAGAATATTTAACACCTGTAACACTAGATGAAAATAAATTGAAACATATTAAAATTTATCCTAATCCTTGTTCAAACCAGTTTTTTGTTGATGCAAAAATAAATTCTGAAATATCTATTTATAATTTATCAGGACAAAAAATTAAAACAACAACATTAACAAACTCTAAATCAATAGAGATTGATGAACTATCTGCAGGAATTTACTTTGTAGAAGTAAAAAATGAAAATAATGTGTTTAAACAAAAAATTATAAAAGAAAATTAAAACAAACTAAATCTCATTTTTATGAAAACATTATTTCTTTCATTATTTATCATAGTTTCTTGCTCTTTGTTTTCACAACCATTTATTGATTCTGTTGAATATATTTATTGGGGAGACTACACTTATGGCACAATCAGAAAAGCTAAACTAGATGGTACAGATATGCAAACCATAGTAAGTGGCGACCATAAAATCAGAAGAGTTAGACTTGATAGAAGTGATAGAAAAATTTATTGGGCTAGTGGACATTATGGAGCTATTCGCTCTGCAAATTACGATGGAACTAACATTTCAACAGTTTTACAAACATCTTTAGATATTGATTTAATTGAAGTTGACCAAAAAAATAAAAAAATTTATTTCACCGAAGACTATACTGGAACAATTAAAAGATGCAATACTGATGGCACAGAGCTAGAAACAATAATTACTGGAACTGGCTTGGTCTTAGGAATGGCTATTGACACAGTAAGAGATATACTTTTCTATGGAGATTATACTAATAAAAAAATTTTTAGAGCAAAACCTGATGGTAATGATATTACCGAAATTTTTTCCTCCCCATACCAAATTTATGACCTATACCTTGATATTAAACGAATGTATATTTATTTTAATAACAGAACCACTAATTCAACTCAAAGAATTTATTATGACGGCAGTTATTTAACTGATATTATTCAAGGCAGTGGTATTGTTGGTTCTTTGGCTGTTAGTGTAGAATATAATTTTCTATTTTGGATTGAAAGACAAAATGGTTTTATAGCTAGAGCCACAACTAATGGAGAAGATAGAATAAACGTAATAAATATTCCAGGTTCTAATTTTTCGGGAATGGATATAGGTAAAGAATATTTAACACCTGTAACACTAGATGAAAATAAATTGAAACATATTAAAATTTATCCTAATCCTTGTTCAAACCAGTTTTTTGTTGATGCAAAAATAAATTCTGAAATATCTATTTATAATTTATCAGGACAAAAAATTAAAACAACAACATTAACAAACTCTAAATCAATAGAGATTGATGAACTATCTGCAGGAATTTACTTTGTAGAAGTAAAAAATGAAAATAATGTGTTTAAACAAAAAATTATAAAAGAAAATTAAAACAAACTAAATCTCATTTTTATGAAAACATTATTTCTTTCATTATTTATCATAGTTTCTTGCTCTTTGTTTTCACAACCATTTATTGATTCTGTTGAATATATTTATTGGGGAGACTACACTTATGGCACAATCAGAAAAGCTAAACTAGATGGTACAGATATGCAAACCATAGTAAGTGGCGACCATAAAATCAGAAGAGTTAGACTTGATAGAAGTGATAGAAAAATTTATTGGGCTAGTGGACATTATGGAGCTATTCGCTCTGCAAATTACGATGGAACTAACATTTCAACAGTTTTACAAACATCTTTAGATATTGATTTAATTGAAGTTGACCAAAAAAATAAAAAAATTTATTTCACCGAAGACTATACTGGAACAATTAAAAGATGCAATACTGATGGCACAGAGCTAGAAACAATAATTACTGGAACAGGCTTGGTTTTAGGAATGGCACTTGACACGGTAAGAGATATACTTTTTTATGGAGATTATGACAATAAAAAAATTTTTAAAGCTAAGCCAGATGGTACTAGTATTGTTGAAATTTATTCCACAGACAAGCAAATATTTGATTTATACATTGATATTAAACGAATGTATGTTTATTTTAATAATAGAACCAATAATTCAATTCACAGAATTTTTTATGACGGAAGTGATTTTACAGATATTATTCAAGTTTGTACGAATAATTGTGTTATTAGTTCTTTAGCTGTTAGTGTAGAATGTAATTTTCTTTTCTGGGTTGAAAGAGAGAATGATCTTATAGCTAGAGCTACAACTAATGGCGAAGATAAAATGAATATAATATATATTCCTGGTTCTAATTTTTCGGGAATGGACATAGGTAAAGAATATTTAAGCCCTGTAAAAGTTGATGAAAACAAGTTGAAACAAATTAAACTTTATCCTAATCCTTGTTCAAACCAGTTTTTTGTTGATGGCGAAATAAATTCTGAAGTTTCTATTTATAATTTATATGGGCAAAAACTAAAAACATCAAAACTAACTTACTCTAAATCAATTGATGTTGATGAGCTACCCGCAGGAATTTATTTTGTGGAAGTAAAAAATGAGAATGATGTGTTTAAGCAAAAAATTCAAGTTGCAAAATAATATTTATTCTATTACTAATTTGTCTTAATCTTATAAAACAAAGATTTTAAATTATATAAATCTTTTCTTAAATTTGTGTTTTTATATTTAAAGTTTATGAGAAATTTAGTTTTTAGTTTTCTTATCCTTTTTTTGTTTTCATCTTGTTTAAAAAAAGTTGAACTTGTAGAACCAAGTCAGTTTGAGTTAAATTATAACGAAAAACTTGCCTTTGCAGAAGCAATAGGAAGTGATTTTTTTGAAAAATTAGAAAATTACAAATCCGACAGTTTAGTGTATCAAGATTTGAAATATCTATTTACCTACATGCCACTTAGCGATTTTGCCGATTATGATTTTGAGTTTTTCTTAAATCAAGTAAAATATGCACATTTAATAAAAGAAACTTTTCCTTGGGCAAAAGATATTCCGCAAGATATTTTTAGACATTATGTTTTACCTCACAGAGTTAACAACGAAAACTTAGACACTGCTCGCATGGTTTTTTATCGTGAACTTAAAGACAGACTGCTTCCATTAAATTTAACTGCCGAAGAAGTTGCTTTGGAAGTAAACCATTGGTGCCACGAAAAAGTAATTTATAAACCTACTGATGCAAGAACAATTTCTCCACTAGGAGCTGTGCGTTCTGGTTTTGGTCGCTGTGGTGAAGAAAGTACTTTTACTGTTACAGCTCTTAGAGCTGCGGGCATTCCTGCACGACAAGTTTACACGCCACGCTGGGCACACACAGACGACAATCATGCTTGGGTAGAAGTTTGGGTTGATGGAGAATGGAAATATCTTGGAGCTTGCGAACCACTACCCAGACTAAATATGGGCTGGTTTACCGTACCTGCAACAAGAACAATGTTGGTGCACACAAAACAATTCGGACAAGATGATGAAGAAAGTTCAAACTACCTTGGAAGTAATGCAAATTATACTTGGGTAAATGCTATGAACACTTATGCTCCAACAAAAAATTTAATAATACTTGTTGTAAATAAAAACAATATGCCTGTTTGGAATGCTGAAGTGAGATTTCAATTATATAATTATGCAGAAATGTATCCTTTGCATACTGCCAAAACAAATATAAACGGAATAGCAAAATTTACAACAGGATACGGTAGTTTAGAAGTTTCCGTAAGTTACAAAGACAAAACTATTAGCAAGACAATAAATCCCCAAGATGAAAACATAATTACACTAAATATTGATACAGACCCAAAATTTCCAGCAGAAAATGTTGTGTACTATACACCAGTAGCAGGCGAAAACCACATAATAGACCCTAAAGAAGAAAAACTAAATAACGAAAGACTAAAACAAGAAGATAAAATTAGAGCTAACAACGAAAGTTCGTATTACAACCAATCTAAAACAAAAGATTTTATAAAAGCATTCGACTATCCCGAAAACGTAGCAGAAATTCTTATTGGTAGCAAAGGTAATTGGATGGAAATAGAAGCATTTTTAATAGAAGCAAGCTATAAAAATTGTAAAAACGAGGCTCTAGCACTTCTTTCCGAATTATCAGAAAAAGATTGGAGAGATACAAAAAAGGAAATTTTATCTAAACATTGCGAATTGGCTATTAAACACAGAAACAGCAATTTACCAGATAGTATATTTAATAAGTATGTGCTTAATCCACGAATACATTTTGAACTACTAACAAATTACAGACCTGCCATTTTAGAAAGTTTAACTGATGAAAACATAAAAAACTTTAAATCAAATCCCGAAAAAATATATCAATACATTTCAGATAATATTAAAACACAATTTAATATTAATGGCAAAAATATTGATGTTCAAGATTTTAACAATTACAATGTAAGTATTACGCCACTTGGTGTAAATAAAATTAAACATGCTGACCCATTGTCGCTTAAAATTTATACTGTTGCTTTTTGCCGAAGCTTAGGTATTCCTGCACGCATAAATTTAGCAAGCAATTTTGCACAATATTTTCACAATAATGAATGGATAGATTTCAATTTTGATAAAGCCAAAGTTGAAAAAGCTAAATTATTCTTCACAAATCCCGATACTACAAGAGATTTAAAATATAGAGTTCATTTTGCAATAGCAAGATTAGAATCAGGATTTTTCAACACTGTTGACTTGGGCTGGGAAATTCCAATTAGCGATTTTTCTGACGGAATAGAAGTCTTGGACGGAAAATACATGCTTCTTACTGCATATAGAAATTCTGACGAAAGTGTTAGTGTAAATAGAAAATATTTTGATTTGAAAGCAAACGAAACAAAAACAATAGAAGTTACAATACCTGAAGATAATAGAGTTTCACTAAATATCAAAGCTTTTGTTCATGGCAATTTAACTGATAATCAAACAAATAGCCTCATCGACAGTAAATCAATTTGTAAAGAAAATACTGCAACTGCTTTTTGTTGGATAAATCCTACGCAAGAACCATCAAAACACATAATTAGAGATATTAATTTAGGTTTAAATAACTTGAAAAATAACAAAATAAATGTTGTTTTTATAACTGATGGTTCTGAAATTCAAGGACTTTCTAAAGAAATCCCAACTTATACTGACAAAAATTTTGATTTGCTAAATAAAAACTCAGCTTGCTCGCTTAGTGCTAATAGCAATGTATTTCCAAATATAATGTTAGTTAGCAATAATAATTGCATATTTTCAAGCAAGGGGTATATAATTAATATTAGTGAGATATTAATAAATGAATGGAAAAAACAAAATCAGTTAAAAGTTAAAAGTCGAAAGTAATGCGAATTGATATAATTACTGTTTTGCCCGAATTGCTAGCTGGTCCGTTAGATTTGTCAATTATTAAAAAAGCAAAAGACAAGGGTATAGTAGAAATAAATATTCACGATTTGCGAGAACATGGTTTGGGAAAATACAAACAAGTTGACGACTACCCATATGGTGGCGAAGCTGGAATGGTTTTAATGATTGAGCCTATATTTAATTTGATAGAAAAAT
>DAONZU010000025.1:0-25222 GCA_035406965.1 Bacteroidales bacterium | reverse complement strand
TCGCTGATTAACAACGGATTAGCTTTGGTGTCCCAAAAAAGTGCGGAACTCAGGAGAAAAACAATATTTTGCATACTATTATTATTTTTGACGATAAAAACCTACAGTCAAAATAAAAACATTTGTTCAATAGAAACTGATGCAAACTACTATTATTACTTCATTGGAGACCATAAAGCCAATAATTTTAATTATGGCTTCTCATTGTTAATTTCCCATTATATAAGAAACTTAAAACTTAGTACAGGAATAAATTATTCTACGAAATATTATGATTCTGCAGGAAGCGCATTTTATTCTACTGAAAAGCATAAACATTATTTACAATATTTAAATTTTTTCACGTAACAAATTTAGTTCAAGCATTCTTGCTGGATTTGTATTTAACCATATTATAGATTACAAAGTTAAGTTCTATTACATGAACGGTAATATTGCAACTAAAAATAATTTATTAGCTAATAGACAATTAGGCGTAAGTTTTATGCTTGGCTCAACCTTCTCACAAACAATTGAAAACAAATGGATATTAAATTTATCTCCTTTTGTTAGTTGTAGTTTAGTTCGTGACCATAAAGACCAAAGACCTGATTATACAAACATACCTAACAACAATTTATTTATAGGTTTAAAAATAGGAGTAGAATATATATTTTTATCAGTTAAAAGTTAATAAAGTTTTTAAAGTTCGTAAAGTTGGATTGGATTAAATCATAATTCTAATCTACATTTTAACATCGGGTGTTGAGCGATTCCAATATCGGGTGTTGAGCGATTCCAATATCGGGTGTTGAGCGAAGTCGAAACACCGAAATTCTTTCAACTTTTAACTTTTAACTGCGTTGTTATCCTTTAAGTGCTTCTGCACCACTAGTAATTTCGATAAGTTCGTTTGTAATAGCTGCTTGACGAGCTTTATTATACATTAAAGTTAATTCTTTAATCATTTCTGTTGCATTATCAGTTGCTTGATGCATTGCTGTCATTCTAGCTCCTTGTTCTGCAGCGTTAGTATCTAAAATAGTTTTAAAAAATTGAATTTTTAAAGCTTTGGGAAGCATTTCGTCTAAGATCTTATTAATTTCTGGCTCGAAAATATACTCAGATGGATTAGTTTTTTCTTCAACTTCTAGTGTCATTGGTAAAAATCGCTCTACTATTTGTTCGTGAACAGCGGCGTTTTTAAAGCTATTGTAAACCAAATCTATTCTTTCAAACTCTTCATTAGCAAATATTTCCATCAAAGATTCGCTAATTTTATTTGCATTAGAGTAAGTTAAATCGTCATAAATACCAATTTCTGTCTTATAGATTTCATAATTTGATTTTCTAATATAATCTATAGCTTTTTTACCTATACAATAAAATTTAACTTTTCCTTCTTTTGCTTGTTCTGCATAGTTTTCTTCTACATGGCTAATAGCTTTTTTACAAACATTTGTATTAAACGCACCACAAAGCCCTCTGTTTGAAGCCATTAGAACAATAAGTACAGTTTTAGATTCATTATCGTTAATAAAAATGTTTTTATGATTTTTATCTAAACTAGAACTTACTTCTTGTAACACTTCTGTTAGCTTTTCTGAATAAGGTCTAATTTGCGTAACCATATTTTGAGCTCTTTTCAACTTAGCAGCCGCAACCATTTTCATAGCTGAAGTAATTTGCCTTGTTGACCTTACAGAAGCAATTCTATTACGTATATCTTTTAATCCTGCCATGAATTAATTTATTTTTTATATTTAGCTGTAAATTCCTGTGCTACTTTTGTTAAAACCCCTGTAATTTCATCGTTATATTCACCTCTTGCAAGGCTTGCCATTGTATCTTTATGATTTAAGTTCAAGTAATCAATATATTCAGCTTCAAATTCGCTAATTTTATTTATTGGTACATCTCTTAACAAGGCATTTGTTCCACAGAAAATAATTGCTGCTTGATTTTCTACTTTAATAGGAGAATGTAGTCCTTGTTTTAATATTTCTACATTTTTTCTTCCTTTGTCGATTACTGCAAGAGTAACAGCATCAAGGTCGGAACCAAATTTTGAGAAAGCTTCTAACTCTTCGAATTGAGCTTGGTCAATTTTTAATGTTCCTGCAATTTTTTTCATACATTTAATTTGAGCATTTCCACCAACTCTAGATACAGAAATACCAACATTAATAGCTGGACGAATACCTGCATTAAACAAGTCAGACTCTAAGAAGATTTGTCCGTCTGTAATTGAAATAACGTTTGTTGGAATATATGCAGAAATATCACCTGCTTGGGTTTCGATTATTGGAAGAGCAGTAAGCGAACCACCACCTTTTACTTTACCTTTAAGGCTTTCGGGTAGGTCGTTCATTTTTGCAGCAATTTCATCAGATTGAATAATTTTAGCGGCTCTTTCAAGCAATCTTGAGTGCAAGTAGAAAACGTCACCAGGATATGCTTCACGTCCTGGGGGTCTTCTTAACAACAACGACACTTCACGATATGAAACTGCTTGTTTTGACAAGTCGTCGTAAACAATTAAAGCAGGACGTCCTGTGTCGCGGAAATATTCACCAATAGCACAACCAGCGAATGGAGCATAGAACTGCATCGCTGCTGGCTCAGAAGCCGAAGCGGTAACAATAACTGTATAATCTAAAGCACCTGCTTCTTCTAAAGTTCTTGCGATACTAGCAACTGTAGAACCTTTTTGACCTATTGCTACATAAATACAATATACAGGTTCGCCTTTATCATAAAAAGATTTTTGATTTATGATAGTATCTATCGCAATTGTACTTTTTCCTGTTTGACGGTCGCCGATAATAAGCTCACGTTGACCACGTCCGATAGGAATCATAGAGTCTATTGCTTTAATACCTGTTTGCAAAGGTTCGTTTACAGGTTGACGAAAAATAACACCTGGAGCAACTCTTTCAAGAGGCATTTCGTATAATTCGCCACCTATAGGACCTTTACCGTCCAATGGTTCTCCGATAGTATTAACAACTCTACCTAGCATTTCTTCACCCACCATAATTGAAGCAATACGTCTTAATCTTTTAACAGTAGTACCTTCTTTTATATCTGTACTATGACCCAAAAGCACAGCTCCAACATTATCTTCTTCAAGATTTAATACTATACCTTTAACTCCATTTTCAAATTCTATTAATTCATTTGCTTGAACATTATCCAAGCCATGAATACGAGCAATACCGTCTCCAATTTGTAAAACAGTTCCAACTTCTTCAAGGTTTGTTTTTAAACTTAAACCTTCTAATTGTTGTTTTAAAATTTGTGATACTTCTGATGGTTTAATGTCTGCCATAACTGCTATATTATTTTTTTAATTTTTAATATTTTTCTATTCTTAACTCTGATTTAATATTTCTTAATTGAGTTTCAACACTCATATCTAATAATAAATTGTCAATTCTTACAACTACGCCCCCGATTATTTCAGGTTTAACATTAGTTACAATTTCTACATCGCAATTTAATTTTTCTTCAACATTATTAGCAAATTGCTGAGAAATAGATTTGTCAATGTCTATAGCTGTTGTTAACACAACTTCTTTTATGTTTTTATGTTCTCTGTAAAAAGATGAAAAATCACGAATAATATCAGATATGTAAGCTTCTCTTTTGTTTTCTATTAACATGAGTAAAAACCTCATGCTTAATTCGTTAATAGAATTTGAAAACACATTTTTCAACACATCTTTTTTATCCTTAGATTTTACTACAGGACTTGTAAAAACGCTATAAAAGTTTTCATTTGCTTTAATGCTTGTTTTAATTAATTGAAAATCTTCATAAATTTTATCAAGAAGATTTTTCTCTTTTGCTGATTCAAAAATTGCTTTCGAATACCTTACCGATATTTTACTTTGATTCATAATTAATTAAACTTTACATCTTTTAAAATGTCATCTACCAAAACTTGATTGTCTTTTTTGTCTTTTACTTCTCGTCTGATAACTTTTTCGGCGACTAAAATTGACAAATCTAAGACTTGGTTTCTGATTTCTTCAACAGCAGCAGCTTTTTGTGCAGCGATTTCCATTGAAGCATTTTTCTTTAGTTTTTCAACTTCTTTTCCTGCTTCTTGCTTAGCTTCTGCAACGATTTGTTCTTTTAATTTTCTAGCTTCTTTAAGAATATTGTCTCTTTCTATTCTTGCCTCAATCATAATTTGTTCGTTGCCAGCTTTTAGCTGTTTCATTTCTTCGCGAGCTTTTTCTGCCATATTCAAAGCGTCTTCAATACTTTGATTTCTGTTGTTAATCATCTTGTTGATAGGTTTCCATGCTACTTTTCCAAGGATAAGTAATAATATTATGAAAATTATACTTGTCCAAAAAATTAAACCTACACCGGGCATTATAATATCCATACTGCAATTATTTTATATTATTTTTTTATAAATTACTTTTAAAAAACATTTCCCGTAGCCAATCGCTAGTCGGGAAATGTAAAATTGTTTTACTGTAACAAAGCAACTACAACGCCAAATAATGCCACACCCTCGATAAGAGCGCATGAAATAATCATTGAAGTTTGGATGTTACCTGCAGCTTCAGGTTGTCTTGCTATTGCGTCCATTGCTGCGTGTCCAATTTTTCCAATACCATAGCCTGCACCAATTACTGCTAGTGCAGCGCCGAATGCTGGAAGTCCTACCATAATTTTAAATTATTTAAGTTAAACATAAAAAAAATTCTAATGTTCTGGTTCTGCTACTGCTATGCCTATAAACAAAGCAGAAAGCATTGTAAATACGTATGCCTGTAAAAATGCAACCAGCAACTCTAAAACGTCCATAAAAAGTACGAATAAGAAAGTTACTGGAGCTATTGCTAATGATTTAAAAACAAATATTAAACCCACTAAGCTCAAAATGATAATATGTCCTGCAGTTATATTTGCAAAAAGACGAATGGTTAAAGCCACTGGCTTAACAAACATTCCCATAATTTCAACTACTGTTAAAATTGGACGAACAAAAACTGGCACACCAGGCATCCACAAATTATGTTGCCAATAATGTTTGTTTCCATTCAAGTTTATCATTAAAAAGGTAAACGTTGCTAAAGTCATTGTAACAGCGATATTACCTGTTACATTTGCCCCACCTGGGAAAAATGGAATTATACCAAATAAATTATTAAATAAAATAAAGAAAAAGACTGTTAGCAAAAACGGTAAAAACTTATCTGTTTTCTTGCCTAAGTTTGGATAAACGATATCATTTTTTACAAACAGTATCAATGGTTCCATAAGGGCTTGCAAACCTTTTGGTCTTCCAGGACGTTTTTCGTATGCTTTTGCTACAGATATAAATATCCATAATATAACAATGGAAACTATAATCATTGCACAAACATTTTTAGTAATAGAAATATCTAAAGGTGTTGCATTCATTATTTTTTCTTCGCCATCTTGAATTTCGGTTGTCAATCCTCCATTTTCATCAGCTAAATAAATTTTATCGTGGTGAAGTATATATTTATTTGTTCCTCTATCCACAACTTTATTGCCATGTTCAAATTTAGAAGACATAAAAACATCTAATTTCCCATTTGCATACACAATTATTGGTAAAGGAATAGAAACAATTTTTTCGCTTCCATCAGATTTTTTATAATCTAGAATATGCCATTCGTGAGAGTCTTTCAAATGGTGCATTATCATTCCTTTAATATCAAAAGCCTCATCTGCATCTACTTGTTTTGCGTCTGATGCAAAAGCTTGTATTGACAACAAACTTGCAAAAATTACACTTATAAATAATACTCGTCTCATTACAATCAAAAAAGTTTTTTAATGTAGCATACAAATTTACAACTTCAATTTTAATATCCTAATATTATTTGTCATTTTTTTCAATTAACCATTTTTGGTTATTTTTATCAAACAAAACAGCTCAATTATTAGATAAACGAAATAAAATATAAAAAACTGTATTACAAATTCTTTTTTAAAAACACTATTATTTATAAAAAGTGGTAGCAAAAACAAGAGAGAAAAAATAATTTTTCCCAATATGGTAAGCATATATACATTTGTTATATTTTTTCTTCTATTTTTTCTCAATATTAAACTTATAATAAGAATAGAAAAAAAACTTAACACAAATAAAAAAGGGTTTATCCAAAGTACATTAGGAGCATAAAAATATCTTCTAAAATAAAACAATAAAAAATAATGTACTGCAAAAATTAATATTGCTACAAAGCTAAAGTTTATAAAAAGTTTAAATTGTTCTTTACTTGTCATTCAACACTCTTTTTATAACAAGATACAAGGATCCAAAAATTGAAAAAAGAGACAAACCGATAGTGAATCCAGGAGTAGAATTGTCGAAATGTTTATCTAAAGCAACTCCTGCCCATGTTCCTAAACCAATCATAATAGCCATTTCAAAAGCTAAGGTAGAGTATTTTATAAACTTATCTAAGCTTTCTTTTCCTGTTTTTTTTTTATTTTTATCTTCGTTATTGTTGTCTTTATTATTTTCCAATTTATATATTTTCTTTATCTTGGATATTTGTACACATATTACAAGTTCCTGTAAAAACAGCTCCTGGCTCAATAGAAATTTTTGTAGTTTGAATATCACCTATTATTTGTGCTGTAGATTTCAAAGCCAAAATATCTTCAACGCTAATCTTTCCTTCTATAAGTCCGGAAATTTCGCTTGTTGCACAAATAATTTCTCCTTTTATTTTACCAGTTTCTCCTAGAACAAGTTTAGCTTTAGTTTCTACATTTCCTTCTAAACTACCATCAATTCTAATATCTCCATTTGAAACAATATTTCCAATTATGGAAGTTCCATTACCAATAATATTAAGATTTTTTAAATCTTCGTCGTGATTTTTTGCCATAATATTGTTTTGTTTTTCTTAGGCAAATATAAAAACATTGTTTACAAAATGAAAAAAATATTAGGTATTTTTTAATGCTATTGTATAAAAATACCTAACGAATACTTATTTTCAGCGTTTCAGCCCCATACCGAACAATTACGCCCTGGCCATAAGTGCACCCCAGTTAAAAGTTAAAAGCGGTTTTCTGTTTGGCATTTCTTTACAAACTTTTTACTTTATAAATTTTTAACTGAGTTTATTGTGTTGCCCTACGGGCAAGGCTTTCGAGGGTTTAAATACCGCAGGCTACGCCTACGGTTAATCACATGTTGTCCTACGGACAAACCCTTGATAGTCTTATATTGTCCTTCGGACAATTAAATGAGTTAGCGTGTGGTTCAAAAAAAACGAAAAACAGGCGATACTATTATGTAAAATATCTAATGAATTATCAAGCTCAAACAAATTTTTATTCATCTTTCTAAAACTTATACAATTAATTAATGGTTTTTTTCTTTAACAATTATATTTGTCTTAAACCTTATTTTGACACATAACTCAACTTATTAAATAAGATAGACAAAAATTGTTAATAAAAATATTTCACAAAATTTGCTCAAAACAATTAATTTTTGCTTGCTTATCGACAAATAAAAAAGTTTAAAATTTAGAAAAAAAGATTTTTTATAAAACCAATTTTTCTGCACACATTGCTATTAGAGGCAAACGGAGTTGTTTTAGATTTATTTTTTATTTATTAAAAAATTCTTGTTTAAATAAAAAAAATACTATTTTTGCAGTCCGTTTGGTCATCCAGCCTAATGTAAAAAATAATTTATTATTATTTAAAATTTTAAAATTGTGAAAACATTGAAGTACAAAACATTATCAGCTAACAAAGAAACTGTAAATAAACAGTGGTTTGTTGTTGATGCAGATGGTGAAATTTTAGGGCGTTTAGCGTCTAAAGTGGCTTTCGTTCTTCGTGGCAAACATAAAACAGATTTTACTCCTCATGTTGATTGTGGGGATAATGTTATTGTGATTAATGCTGAGAAAATTGCTGTTACTGGCAATAAATTAGTTGATAAAACTTATATCAGACATTCTGGTTATCCAGGTGGTCAAAAGCAAACCACATTAGAAGAAATGATGGAAAAACAGCCAGGCAGAGCAGTTGAAAAAGCAATAAAAGGAATGTTGCCTAAAAACGCTTTAGGTCGCCAATTATTTAGAAATTTATATGTTTATGTTGGTCCTGAGCACAAACACGAAGCTCAAAAGCCAACTAAATTGGATTTAAATACAATTAAATAGTATTATGGAAGTTTTAAATGCAATAGGACGTAGAAAATCCGCTATAGCAAGAGTATATCTAAGAAGCGGAAAAGGAAATATTACAATTAACAACAGAAAACTTGAGGATTATTTCACGCTAACTCAACATCAATATATCGTAAAGCAACCTTTTGCAACATTAGGTAAATTAGAAGAATTTGATGTTAAAGCAAATTTAGAAGGTGGTGGAATTAAAGGACAAGCCGAAGCTTTGCGTTTAGGCATAGCAAGAGCACTTCTTAAAGTTGATCCTGAATTTCGTGCTAGCCTAAAAGCTCAAGGTTTTCTTACTAGAGATCCAAGAATTGTTGAAAGGAAAAAACCTGGACAACCTGGTGCTCGTAAGAAATTTCAATTTAGTAAACGTTAATATTTTTAGTGAGTGTAAACAAAGTTTAGTATCTAAATTATGGGGACAGTTTTTGTTTTTCAAGATTCTACCTCATAATTGTTACTACAGAATGTAAACTTAAAATTAAAAAAAATGCCAAAAGTAACATTTGAAGAATTACTTGACGCTGGTGTACATTTTGGACACCTAAAGCGTAAATGGAATCCTGCTATGGCTCCTTATATTTTTATGGAGCGTAACGGTATTCACATTATCGACCTACACAAAACAGCAGCTAAAATTGAAGAAGCTGCTAATGCAATGAAAAATATTGCTAAATCTGGTCGTAAAATTTTATTTGTAGCAACAAAAAAACAAGCAAAAGACATTGTTGCTGAAGAAGTTAAAAAAATAGACATGCCTTACGTTACCGAACGTTGGCCCGGTGGTATGCTAACAAACTTCCCAACTATTCGTAAAGCTGTAAAAAAAATGTCGTCTATTGACAAAATGCACACAGACGGAACATTTAACACTTTGTCAAAACGTGAAAAACTCCAAATTACTCGTCAAAGAGCAAAATTGGAAAAAAACTTAGGTTCAATCGCTGATTTGTCAAGACTTCCTGCTGCACTTTTTGTTGTGGACGTGATGAAAGAAAAAATAGCTATTAACGAGGCTGCAAAATTAAACATCCCTGTTTTTGCTATGGTGGATACTAATAGCGACCCAAGAGTGGTTGACTACCCTATCCCAGCAAACGATGATGCCTCAAAATCAATACAGCTTATTGTAAGAATCATGGCTCAAGCAATTCAAGAAGGATTAAACGAAAGAATGGTTGAAAAAGAAAATACCGCAAAACCAATTAAGGATAGTGATGATGATGAAGAAGTTGTTGCTGAAAAAAAACCTGCTCGCAAAACTAGAGCAAGAAAAGAAAGCATAAAGCCTAAAGCAGAAGAAAAAGAAGAAACCGAAAAGAAAGCAAAAACAACTAAAAAAAGTGAAATTGTAGTAGAAGCTGAAGAAAAAGAAGAGAATAATTAATTTTAAAATTTGATAAAATGGCAAATATAACAGCTGCTGATGTAAGCAAATTAAGACAAATGACTGGTGCAGGTATGATGGACTGCAAAAAAGCCTTAGTTGAAGCTAATGGTGACTTTGAAAGAGCAAAAGAATTAATTCGTGAAAGAGGATTAGCTATTGCTAATAAAAGAGCCGACAGAGAAGCTTCTGAAGGTGTTGTACTAACAAAACTTGTTAAAAACAATACTGTAGGAGTAATGCTTGCAGTTAGTTGCGAAACTGACTTTGTTGCAAAAAATGTAGATTTTATAGCTATGGCTAAAACTATTTTAGATTTTGCAGCAGATAATTTATTCGAAAATATAGACCAACTTAAACAAGCAAAAATTAACGACCAAAGTGTAGAAGATATGGTTACTGAAAGAAGTGGCGTTACTGGCGAAAAAATGGAGTTGGCTTATTACGAAAAAATTGAAGCTCCTCTTGTTTGTGCATACGAACACATGGGAAACAAATTAGCAACTATAGTTGGATTAAACAAAGTTGTTGACAAGCAAATAGGTGTTAATATTGCTATGCAAATTGCTGCAATGAACCCAGTTGCTATTGACAAAGATTCTGTATGCCAAAAAGTTATTGATAAAGAATTAGAAGTTGGACGCGAACAAGCTCGTAACGAAGGTAAAGCCGAAGAACTTCTTGACAAAATTGCTCAAGGTAAACTTCAAAAATTCTTTAAAGAAAATACTTTGCTAAATCAAGAATATGTTCAAGAATCTAAAACATCAGTAAGAGAATATCTACAAAAACAAGATAAAGACCTTACAGTAACTGTTTTTAAAAGATTTGGATTAGTAAATTAAAAACTAATATTCAATTTAATGTTAATAAAAGTCTCGGACAATTTTTGTTCGAGACTTTTTTTATTTAAATTAAAATAATTCATTACTTGCAAGATGTTTATTATTTTTGCAAGCATTATTAAACCTTATGAATAAAAAAATTTATATAGAAACTTATGGCTGTCAGATGAATGTTGCAGACTCAGAAACTGTTGCAGGAATTATGATAGCAAAAAATTATTTTGAAGTCAACAAAATTAATGATGCCGACCTAATCATAATAAACACTTGCTCGGTAAGAGATAATGCAGAACAAAAAATTTGGAACAGATTAGACCACATAAAAGGCTTAAAAAAGAAAAACAAAAATCTTAAAGTTGGTATTATTGGCTGCATGGCACAGAGAATTGGCGAAAAACTTCTCGAACATGATGCTGTTGATTTTGTTGCTGGACCAGATGCTTATAGGTCTTTGCCAGAATTAATTGATGAAAGCAGTTATTGTTTTAAACAAAAAAATCTAATTCTCGATATAAACGAAACTTATTCTGGAATTGAACAAATAAAACAAAACCAAGACGAAATTTCTGGATTTGTTCCCATTACTAGAGGTTGTAATAATTTTTGCTCTTATTGTATTGTGCCTTACACTCGTGGAAGAGAAAGAAGTAGTTCTTATATTGATATAATTAACGAAGTTAAAAATCTTGAAAGTAAAAATTTTAAAGAAGTAACTTTGCTAGGACAAAATGTAAATTCATATTATTTTGAAGATGTAAATCATAAAGTAAATTTTCCAAAACTAATGGAAATGGTTGCCAAAGCTGCTCCAAATATGAGAATTAGATTTACTACTTCCCACCCAAAAGATTTATCAGACGACTTGATTGAAGTAATGGCAAAATATAAAAATATTTGTAAGCACATTCATTTGCCTGTGCAATCTGGAAGTAATAAAATTTTGGAAAGAATGAATAGAAAATACACAAGAGAATGGTATTTAAATCGTATTGAAGCAATAAAATCAAAAATGCCAGATTGTGGTTTGTCTTCTGATATTTTTTGTGGTTTTTCGGGTGAAAGTGAAGAAGATTTTCAAGAAACTTTAAGTTTAATGCAAATTGTGGGCTATGATTTAGCTTTTATGTTTAAATATTCCGAAAGACCTGGAACTTATGCAGCTAAACATTTAGATGATGACATTACAGAAGAAGTAAAAAAAGAAAGATTAGCAAGAATGATAAAACTTCAAAATGAAATTTCTTTAAAGAAAAACAAAGCTGATATAGGCGAAACCTTTGAAGTTTTAGTTGAAGGAAAATCTAAAAGATCAGAAAAAATGCTATTTGGAAGAACCGAACAGAACAAAGTTGTTGTTTTTAACGCAGGCAATGCAAAACGTGGCGATTATGTAAATGTAAAAATCCTAAGTGCTAGTTCTGCAACCTTAAAAGGAGAGATTGTTAATAAAAACTAACAAATTAATCTACGTTTTTCCCTCAAAAACTTTCTTTTTTCCAAAAAAAAACTTATATTTACGATAACTAAATTTTAATAATTTTTTGGCAATGAAATTTGATGTTAATCTATAAATTTTAAACTTAACTAAATTGTAATATGGATTAAAGGCGTTTGTAAAACTTTTAGCATATTTTTGTTTTGAAAATAAAACACTTTAACTAAAGTAAGATTTGCCAAACTTGTGTGAAGATTGATTTTATTAAAATTGTTTGAAGTAAGAAATAAATTAGTAATTATAAAATTACTCATATGAAAAAAATATTTATAACAATATTATGCCTTGTACTAGGATTAAGCTTGAGCGTAAAAGTATGGGGGCAAGTAAATATTTCTGCAGGAAATACGGTTACTGAAACCTTTAGTATAGGCACAAGTACAACAGCAAATTTGCCAACAGGATGGAGAGCTGATAAAAACACTTCTACTAGATCAGTTGGAACCTATGCGGGAGCTGGGACAACTACTAATCTACGTGCAGGAAATGATATGTCAAACTCTGCTCAAAATGGTATTTATAATTTTGGAGCTGGTCCTGAATCTACAGCTACCGACAGAGCTGTTGGAGGAATATCTTCAAAAGATAAATCTAAATCTGTAAATGTTTATGTACAACTTAAGAACAATGGCTCTACAGATATCAGTTCTTTTACAATATCTTATGATGTAGAAAAATATAGAAATGGAACAAATAGTGCAGGTTTTACAATTCAAATGTATTATTCTACAAATGGTACTAGTTGGACTACTGCAGGAAATGATTTTAAAACAAGTTTTACACAAGATGATGATAACGAAGGTTTTACATCTGCTCCAGGTGAGACACAATCTGTAACAAATAAAACACTTAACCAAACAATAGCTCCAAATGGTTTTCTATATCTAGCTTGGAATTATTCTGTAACTAGTGGCTCTACAACTTCAAGTGCACAAGCATTAGGAATAGATAATGTTAGTATTACTGCAAACGGTGGAAGTACGCCAGATCCTACAATAAGTGTAAATCCTGCAAGTTTAATAAATTTTTCATACGAAGTAGGCGAAGGTCCTAGCTCTAATCAATCTTTCACAGTTTCTGGCTCAAATTTAACTGGCGATATTACAATTTCGGCACCTACAAACTATGAAATTTCTAAAGACTCAATATTTGGAAGTTCGTTAACTCTAACTCAAACTGGTGGCACAGTTGCACCCCAAACAATTTATGTAAGATTAAAAGCAGGACTTACTGAAGGAACTTATAACGAAATTATTAATATAAGCTCTTCTGGGGCTACTGCAAAAACTGTAACTTGTAGTGGATCGGTTGTAGTACCTTCAAGCTATTGTTTTGAAGAATACTTTACAAATTTTTCAGATGGTACTCATGCAGTCCCAAGCAATAATAATGTAGCGAATAGTTTAAACACTTACACAAGCACTCCCGGCTGGACAGGAGATTATATATATTCAGCAGGAGGTGAAATTAAATTAGGGACTGGTTCTGGACAAGGATATATTACAACTCCAACCATAAACTTATCTGATGGAGATGCTACAATACATTTTGATGTTGCTTCATGGAGTGGAGATAATGCTAGTATAAAAGTATTTCATGCTTCAAATGGCACTAATTTTAATCAAGTGGGATCGGAAATAAGTTTAACATCAAGCTATTCAACCAAGTCTATTGTAATATCAGGAGGAACTATTAATTCAAAAATAAAAATAGAAGCCAAAAACCAATACAACTGTAGATTTTATTTAGATAATTTTCAAATTGAATGTGCTGATCCTAATCCAATAATTAATGTAAGTTCAAGTTCTCTAACGAATTTTGAGTATTATTTGGGTTATGGTCCTAGCGAAACACAATCTTTTACAGTTTCGGGAACAAGTTTATCAACTTCTATTACACTTACAGCACCCACAAACTATGAAATTTCTTTAAATTCAGAAAGTGGATTTTCAAATTCGCTAAGTATAAACTTAACAGGTGGCATAGTTCCAGAAACACTAGTTTACGTAAGATTAAAAGCTGGATTAGACTTAGGTTCTTACAATTTAGAAAACATTACTGCTAGTTCTACTGGAGCAGACAACAAAACGATTTCTTGTAGCGGATCGGTAATTTTAGCTCCTGTTACTGATTTAAGTTTAATATGCTCATCAAACACAACTGCAGAAATTTCTTGGGCAAGTCCCGAATGCAATTACGATGGTGTTGTTATTGCATTTAGAAACTCAACAAATCCACCACATGCTTTAAGTCTAGACCCTTCAGATATAAACGCAAACCTTGTCTTTGGAAGTGGAACATCATTTGGCACCACAACACCATATTCTTATGTAGTTTATAAAGGCACAGGAAACTCTGTTTTAGTAAGTGGTTTAACAGCAGGACAAACTTATAAAGTAAAAGCATATGTTTACAAAGGCACAAATTGGATTGCAGATGCTCAATGTCCAACAATAACAGTTTCTGAACTTGGCTTATCAAATGTAAGTCTTGCACAAAAAGTAGATGGAAATGCAGAATCAGAATTATCTTGGGTATTACCTTCTGCTGCTTGCTTCGACCAAATTTTAGTTGTTGCTAGACAAGGTTCTTCGGTAGCTTACACACCAACAGGAGATGGCTCAACACTTACTGCAAACCCAATATTTGGCTCAGGTGATGATGTCGGCTCAAATCAATATGTTGTTTATAAAGAAACTGGTACTGGACTAACAATAACTGGTTTAACTAACGACGAAACTTATTATGCCAAAATATTTGTACGCAAAGGCACAGACTGGTCAAGTGGAGTAGAATTGGTGCTTAATCCTAAAATTACTACTGCTTTAGGACATGGCGATTTAGCTATATTGGCTGTAAATACACAATCTGGCTTTGGAGATACAGGAGATGAAATTTCTATAGTAAGCTTTAAGGATATAGCACCTAATACATCATTAGATTTTACTGACAATGGTTATGAAAGAGCAACTGCTGGAAAATGGGGAGATACAGAAGGGACGATTAGACTTACAAGAAAAAGCTCAAGTCCAATTATAGAAGCTGGTAAAGTCATAACTTTTGAAATTCAACCTAATGGAGTTTCTTCCGATTTAACTTTAGGAACTCACATAAATATTTATGTTGATGGTTTGCTAGACAATACAAACTGGACAACAGAGAAACTCGGTGGCTCTAATCGATTTGATTTGAATACTAAAGATCAACTTTGGATTATGCAAAATGGAAATTGGGTAAATCCATCAGGAACTCATGATGCAATATATACTGGTAATGTTATTTATGGTTGGACAGCAACAGGTTGGAAATCTGCTCCAGGATATGATTCTTCACAAGGTTCTACAATTTATCCTGGTTGTGAATGTGCAACAACAGATGTTGAGGCACTTGGAACTGATTTTAAAAGCAAGGTAAAATATACTGGTAGTTTAACAGCAACAAGTAAATATGAATGGATAGATAGAATTAATGACCCTGCAAACTGGACTGGCTGGAAAACTAACGCCCCCTATAATGATAGCTTACCTGACTACAACTACAAAGGCGGAATACAGTTACAAATTACTGCTGGCGATGCAATAGAATCAAAATGGATGGGCTACAAAAATTCTGCTTGGTGTAATTGTGCAAACTGGTATAACCTTAGAGTTCCTAACGAAAATACTGATGTGGAAATATCAGCACACAATGCCGAAAGATTTGACTTAAAACTAAGTGCTCATGCTGACTCTTTAGCTGTTTGTAAAGATTTAATAGTAAAAGGCGATGTATATAATGTTGCCAATGCTTCGTTAAAAGTAAAAGGCGACTTTACTCTAGACGGTGGAAGCATGAACTTTAACACCAATGCAATCAATTTTGAAATTGGTGGAAATATTAGTATTGATAATATGAGTAATTTTAAAGTTTCACAAGCAAATACAAAACTAAATGGAAGTGAAATCCAAAATATTAACGGAAATAGCGAAGTTATTTTTGGAACATTAACTATTGATAAACCTTCGTCTTATGTTGTTCTTGCCAAAAATATTCAAGTTAACACTTTAAATTTAACCAAAGGAAAAATTACCACTGAAACTAATCGTGTTTATGTAAACAATACAGCAAGCACTGCAATTACAAATGCTTCTAATTTGTCGTATATAAATGGAAATTTAAGACGAGCAGTTGCTTCAACAGGTTCTTATGCTATGCCTGTAGGCAATGCTTCAAACATTCAATTAGCTACAATAAATTTAATTTCAAGCACAGGATTAACTTATCTTGACGCTAGATTTGATAGCCATATTACAAACCTAGACATTGCGTCTTTAAATCTTTTTGTTGATGGAACTATTTTACAAACTATTTTAAATCCTGGTTATTGGACTATTGCACCAAATTCTGGATTAAGTGCAATTAGTTATGATATAAGTTTAGATATGCGTGGAGCATCTAATATTGGTGCTCAAGCTGAACAACATACTGTGATTAAACGCGACAACTCATCAAGCAATTGGTATTTGCAAGGAAATCATACAAATTCAACACAATCAATTTCAGGAAACTCAATCCATGCTGAAAGAACAGAATTAACTTCTTTCTCAGAATTTTCAATTGCTAAACACGAGATATATATTTTACCTGTAGAATTGGTTAGTTTTAATGTGAATTGCGATAAAAATTTTGTTGAATTAAACTGGGTTACTGCAAGCGAAACTAATAATGATTATTTTATTGTTCAAAGAAGTCAAGATGCAACAAATTGGAAGAATTTAGATAAAATTCAAGGAGCTGGATTTTCATCATCAGAATTGGAATATAAGCATATTGATAAAAATCAAGTTTCAGAAAACGTTTATTATCGCTTAGTACAAGTTGATTTTGACGGAACAAAAACTATTTCAAATATTGTAAATGTAAATTGCATAAATAAATTTGAAATTCCTAATATTTCAATTTATCCAAATCCAGCTAATGATATTCTAAACTTTAGTCAAGCACAAACTTACGAAATTCTTGATATTCAAGGAAGAGTGCTAATGCAAAGCAAAACAAAACAAAACTCTGTGAATATAAGCGAGTTAAAAGAAGGAATGTACTTTATAAAATTTGAAAACGAACTTTTAAAATTTATAAAATATTAATGTTTATTTGCTTACTTCATTTAATAAAAAACCTGTAACCCTACAGGTTTTTTTATAAGTTTACTTTGTGTTTTTGGGGTGTTTTACTTTGTGTTTTTGGGGCATTTTACTTTGTGTTTTTGGGATTGTTTTAAATTAAAAACCTCATTAGTTTAAAATTTTCAAAATATAAACTTTAAACTTGGTGGACTAGTTTGCATCTTTTTGAAATTTCTCTAAACAAAAAAAGCGACAAATAAGTCGCTTTTTAATTTTAGTTTTTTAGTTTTACTTAATATATTAATTTTCTACTATTTCTGGATTGTCTGCTGAAGGAACATGAGCAGTTAATTTACCGTAGAAAAATGCTGTAGCTCCCAATAAAATAGGCATAAACAAAACAAAAGCGATAACACCCAAGATTGGAGTTATAAAGCCTAAAATCAAAAATACAATCCAAATAACTACAAAAAGTACTAAATGAGTAAAAAACATTTTCCATTTATATCCATAAGTACATTTGTTGCTAAGACTTATTGCTTCGCTAGGATTTATTCCTTTATCAACAACAAATAAAGTTGCGAAAGAGAAAGCATATTGAAGAACTAAACCTGGAAAATACATAAATAAAAAAGCTGGGAACATTATAATAGACTTTAAACCTGTAACGAGGAAGAACTCTCCCATGTACTTGCGATACTTACTAGCAAAAATTTCTGTAGGAGAAATTATAGCTCCTCTACTCATTTTTGCAGGCAAAGTAATCATACCTATTGTAGTTCCAACATTTAGATAAGGAATCCAAATGGTTAATCCCCAAAGAATTACCGCACCTATTAACGATAAAAAATTTTTCAAACCAAGCTTTATTGATTCAATAATAGCTTCTTTTACTGTAAAATTTGCTTCCATAATTTTTAGTATTTTAATTAAACTTAATGATAATAATTATCCAAAAATAATAAATAATATTCAAATTCTAGCAATAATTTATTAACATTATGTTAACAACATGGTTTTATTAATTAAAATAGACATTCCTTTTTTACTGTACTATGTGCTATATAAGCGAGTTAGCAAAAATTATAATCTAATAAATACGACATAAACATTTTTAAAAAGTTTATGTGATTTTGATATTTTTACATTAAATACGCAACTTTGCTATCAAAATAAAACAGGAATTTCTTATTTTTGCCCAACACACCTACCAATTGGTAGGATTTTTAAAAATATTTTAATGAAAATTGGTCTTCTTTCAGATACTCATGGATATTTAGACAAAGAAATTTTAGATTTTTTTGCAGAATGTGATGAAATTTGGCATGCTGGCGATATTGGTTCTGAACAAATTTTAGATGATTTAGAAAAATTTAAACCAATAAAAGCCGTTTGGGGAAATATTGATGGCACTAAAATCAGAGCTAGAACTAAAGAATTTTTAAATTTTGTTTGCGAAGGACAAAAAGTGCTAATAACACATATTGGAGGCTATCCTGGGAAATATGCTCCTAACATTAAAAACTTGCTATTAGATATAAAACCCGATATTTTTATTGCTGGTCATTCCCATATTTTAAAAGTAATTTATGATAATAATCTGAAACTTTTACACCTAAATCCTGGTGCGGCAGGAAACACAGGCTGGCATAAATTTATCACAGCAATAAGATTTGAAATTGAAAACAATACCGTTAATCCTAACGAAGTAATTAAAAACATTGATATTTTTGAGAAAAAAAGAAGTTAAAAACACTCTATAATCAACTTCACTAATCTCAATAAAAAACCTTTGACTACGCCAAAACTGAAAAATAAATATGAAACAATGATAATATTCTATTTTTTTTATATTTTTGTTTTGTATGAAACAAGTTTCTAAGTCGAAAATATCATTTATTAATTCTTTAAAACTTAAAAAGTATAGAATTAAGGAAAAACTTTTTGTTGTTGAAGGTGAAAAAATTGTGAGCGAAGTTTTAAAATCAAATTTAGATATAAAATTAATTTGTGGTTCGCCAGAATACTTAGAAAAAAATGAATATGACTTAGAAAAATTTCAGGATTTAGTTTTTGAAGCCAAACCTGAAGAAATGAAAAAGATAAGCAGTTTTGTTACTCCTTCTAATGTGTTGGCTATAGTTTCAATGCCGGAATCTCGTAATATTTTATATAAAAATGAAGATTTATATCTAGCTTTAGATGAAATTCAAGACCCGGGAAATTTGGGAACAATTATTCGTATTTGCGATTGGTTTGGAATAAAAAATTTAATTTGTTCTCTCAATTCTGCAGATTTATACTCTCCAAAAACTTTACAAGCTACAATGGGAGCTTTTTTAAGGGTTAATGTTATTTATGCCAATATTGCTGAAGAAATTGTTAAATTTAAAAACAATACCAAAAACCATGTGTTTGGAACTTTTTTAAATGGCGAAAATATTTACAAATCATCGTTGCCAAAAGCAGGATTTATTATTATGGGCAACGAAGGAAAAGGCATAAATAAAAATTTAGAAGCTATGGTTGACAAAAAACTTTTTATTCCAAGTTTTTCTGAATTAGATATACATGCCGAATCTTTAAATGTATCTGTTGCAAGTGCAATTATTTGTTCCGAATTTAAAAGAAATTTATGATAAAACATTCTAAAATATTTTTTACCTGCATAGCTCTAAGTCTTGTTGTTAGTACTACAAATGCTCAAGAAGTGGCTGTTACAAATGATATTGGCTCATGGTTGACAGCAGGTTTCGAGAAAAAGTTATATAAAGGTTTCAAACTAGAATTTGAACAAGAATTAAGATTGTTTAAAAATTTCACAAAAATTGATGATATAATCTCCAATATTGAATTTTCTTATAAAATAAATAAAAATTTTTCGATAGCCGCAGGGGGAAGATACACTTACGACATGGATTATTTAAACAATTTTCAACACGATTTAAGATATAATCTTGACTTTTCATATCAGATAAAACTTAGTTCTGTTATTAGACTTGGTTACAGATTGCGTTATCAAAATGAATATTTGAATTGCTTTAGAAGCCGAGAAATTGATAACTTGCAAGAAATTAAGTTTAGGAATAGGATAAAACTTGAATACTATCACAAACAAGCTAATAAATTTTATTTTTCAGCTGAAATTTTCAGACTGCATAAAATTTTTAGATTACCATATTTTAGTAAAATTAGACTTTTTATAGGTGATAAATATAGTTTTGGAAAACATAGCTTAGACATGTCTATTGGTTTTCAACGATTTTTTTATAAAAACAGTCCTAAAAGCCTTGGTGTTTTGTCGCTTAAATATTGTTTTAATTAAAAATTTTTTAATGATGTTTTCAACAGTTAAATTTTATAAACTTTCAACTTTTAGCTATATGTTTTTTAATTTAATTTATTTACTTTTGCATTAACTATGGTTGATGATAATATTAAATATAAACTTTTGAAAGATATTAATTCGCCTGCCGATTTAAAAAAAGTTGACTTATGTGAATTACCAACTGTTTGTAAAGAGTTAAGAAATTTTATTATTGAATCAGCCTCAAAAAATCCGGGCCACTTAGGAGCAAGTTTAGGAGTGGTTGAATTAACAGTAGCATTACATTACGCATACAATACACCTGTCGATCAATTGGTTTGGGATGTTGGACATCAAGCTTACGGACATAAAATTTTAACTGGAAGAAGAGATTTATTTCATACAAATAGAACTTACGGTGGTATTAGCGGATTTCCTAGCCCTAAAGAAAGTGAATATGACACTTTTGGTGTAGGACATGCAAGTACGAGCATTTCGGCTGCTTTAGGCATTGCAAAAGCTGCAAGTTTACAAGGAGAAAAAATAAATACCATTGCAGTAATTGGCGATGGCTCTTTAACGGGTGGAATTGCTTTTGAAGGCTTAAATAACATGGGTGCATCTGGCGAAAATGTTTTAATAGTTCTAAATGACAATAAAATTGCAATTGACGAAAACCGTGGAGCTCTTAAAGAATATTTAACAGATATTGCCACTTCAAAAACTTATAATAAAGTTAAAGGCGATGTTTGGAATTTTTTAGGAAGACTTAATCGTTTTGGTACTAATTTTCAATCTTTTTCACAAAAAATAGATAATGCAATAAAATCTATTGTTTTAAAAAATAGCAATTTATTCGAATCATTAAATATTAGATATTTTGGACCTGTTGATGGACATGATGTTGTTTTATTAGTAAAACTTTTTGAAGATATTAAAAACATCTCTGGACCAAAACTATTGCATATCATCACTAAAAAAGGTAAAGGATTTAAAGTTGCTGAAGAAAATCAAACATTGTGGCATGCAGCACCCGGAAAATTTGACGTTACAACAGGCATAATTACCGATACTACTTCTTGTGAAAATGAACCTCAAAAATTTCAAGATATTTTTGGAGACGCTATAGTTGAATTAGCAAAAATAAATACAAAAATTTGTGCTATTACTCCAGCTATGATAAGTGGTTCTTCTTTGGGAAAAATGTTTAAAGAGTTTCCTAACCGAAGTTTTGATGTCGGAATATCAGAACAACATGCAGTTACTTTTGCTGCTGGTTTAGCAAAAAAAGGAATGCTACCTTTTTGCAATATCTATAGTTCGTTCATGCAAAGAGCTTACGACCAAGTAATTCACGATGTTGCTTTACAAAATTTAAAAGTAATATTTTGTTTAGATAGAGCTGGTTTAGTTGGACAAGATGGACCTACACACCATGGGAGTTTTGATTTATCTTATATGCGTTGTGTCCCAAATTTAGTGATTGCTGCTCCTAGAGACGAATTTCAGCTTAGAAATTTAATGTTTACCTTACAATTAGAAAAACATAATTCTCCATCTGTTATCAGATATCCACGAGGCAAATCTACACAAGCAAAATCTAAAATTGAATTTAAAGAAATTGAAATTGGAAAAGGAGAAAAAATGAAAGATGGAAAAGATGTTGCAATACTTAGTATTGGCACCCCAGGTAACACCGCAATCAAATTAGCTAATGATTTCGAAGACGAAAATATAAGTATTGCTGTTTTTGATATGATTTTTGTAAAACCACTTGACAATGAACTATTAACAGAAATATTCAATGAATATAATCATATCATAACTATTGAAGATAATAGTGTTGTAGGTGGTTTTGGTTCTGCAATATCCGAATTTATGGTTGACAATAATTTTAACTCAAAAATATATCGTTTTGGCATTCCTGACAGATTTATTTCACATGGAAGCCAAAAGCAACTAATAGAAGAATGTGAATTCGATTATAATACTTTAAAACTATTTATTAAAAATTTAAATTAATCTTATTATGAAAAGGACAGTATTTCTTTCTTTGCTAATGCTTGTTAACGTTCTATCACACGCTCAAGAATTGAAACCCGACAGAACTAGTATAAACTATTTTTATGATGCTGAAGCATTTATGTACGAAGGTAATTATGACGAAGCATTAGACTTGTTGCTGAAACTAGATAACATAAGTCCTGACAATCCAAATGTTTGGTATAAAATAGGTGTATGTTATTTAAACACAAGGCTTTATAAAACACAAGCCCTTGAATATTTAAAAAAGGCTTCAGAGCACACTTCTCCAAGTTATAAGGAAAATAATCATAAAGAAAGAAATGCGCCGTTAGAGTCTTATTTATATTTAGGTATTGCTTATAGAATAAATTATATGTTTGAGGAGAGCTTGGATAGTTTTAACAAACTTAAAGAGATGCTTAATTCTTCAAAATCAGAAGATAAGCTTTTGTTAAAGTCAACAAACAGAGAAATTGAGGTTACAGAAAACGCTATTTATAATATTGCAAACCCAATAAAAGCTGAGTTAATTAATTTAGGAGAAATTGTCAATTCGGAATTTACCGATCACTCTCCTATTGTTGATTTATACGAAAATTATTTAATTTTCACATCAAGACGACCACGAGAAGGACAAGAAATAAAAAATCAAGATGAAGACATTTTTATTTCTAAAAAAGTTGATGATAAATGGCAAACTCCTTTTAGATTAGGCGAACCTGTCAACACAATAGAAAACAATGAAGCTGCTATTGGCTTATCTATAGATGGCAAGCAATTATTCTTTTATAGATCAGGGGAAAATAATTCAGGTAGCATTTATTTAACTGAAAGTGATGATATGTATAATTGGTCAACACCAACTTTATTAAAACAAAATGTAAACTCTAGATTTAAAGAAACTCATGCCACAATTAGTCCAGATGGAGATGCTATATATTTTACTAGTAACAGAAAAGGAGGATTTGGAGGCTTAGATATATATGTTATGAGAAAACTGCCAAACGGAAATTGGGGCGAAGCCTTACCTCTACCTCAACAAATTAACACAGAGTATGATGAAGAGTCTCCTTTTATACACCCTGACGGCGTTACTCTATATTTTAGTTCCAAAGGACATAACTCTATGGGTGGCTATGACGTGTTTTCATCAATTATTCGCAGAAATGGTGAATTTACAGAACCTATAAATATTGGGTATCCAATAAATACACCTGACGATGATGTATCTTATGTCGTAAATCTTGATGGACAAAAAGGATATATAGCAACAATAAAAGCTAATGACGGCTATGGCGACTTGGATTTATATGAAATATTACAAGAAAATATTTATAAAAGCAATATGATTGTTTTTGAAGGAATAGTTGCTGATAAAAACAATAATTTCCCTGAAAACATTACTGTTACTGTGAAACATAAAGATTCTAACGAAGAACCAAAAGAGTCGCGTTTAAATAAACATAATTCTAAATATGTATTGATAATGAGTCCTGACAATACTTATGAAATTACTTATCAAATACATGGACATACTATTCGTTCAATTGAATATACTCCAACTAGACAAGAATTATCTAACCAGATAAAAGAGTATAAACCTATAGAATTAGAACCTGTTATTTTAAGTTCGTTTTACGATCACACATATGTATATTTTGATGAGAACACTAACAATTTAGATGACAATGCTATAAATGAACTTAATAAGGTAATTGAAAAATATTCAGAACTTAAAGCTGAAAACGAAAAACTTGCAATTAATATCGTAACACCTAAAAAAGACGGTAATCCACTATATGACGAAAAACGTTCAACAGAAATTATTGAATATTTAAGTAAAAATGATATTGCCCAAAATGACATATACACCGATGGTACTTTTGATGGTTTAACAAATATTTATGGTTTAGAAATTGTTGAAAATAAAGAAGAACTGTTGGCTAGTATTGAAGATGAAGAAGAAATTCAAATTGAAAAAAGTGATAAATCCATACTTAAAATTGAAAATATCTTCTTTGATTTTGATAAGTCAAATATTAAACCTGAATATTTTGATAATTTAAATTTACTAGCTAATTACTTAAACGAAAATTCTACTGCTAAGATTGAAATTGGTGGGCATACCGACTGGTTAGGTACAAGCGAATATAATTATTTACTTTCTTATTATCGTTCAAAATCAGTAAAAGATTATTTAGTTGCAAAAGGAAATAATGCTGAAAATATTATAACTGCAAAATATGGCGAAAACAATCCAATAGCTGCTAATCAAACTCCAGATGGTCGTGATAACCCAACTGGTAGAAAATACAATAGAAGAGCTGAATTTAAAGTGCTTAATCAAGGTGATAAAGCGATATTAGAAATTCTCCCAATAGTAATTGAAGAAGGCGATTATCTTGCTATTTCCAAAATTCCTTCTAGCAAAAAATATACAGTACAAATATATGCTTTAAAAAATCAAAGAGCAGTTGAAGATTTTCCAGAATTAGTAGGAGTAAAAATGCATGTTTCTAATGACGGTTGGTATAGATATTATGTTGGCGAATACACCTCATACCAAATGGCTGTTGAAGCTGCAAAAAATCTAAAATCTATGGGTTATGATACATTTATAAGAAAACTTAGCTTCTACGAAGAATAATAGGATAAAGAATAGAATAAAGAAGTAAAGTTGGAATAGAGATAACTACAAAATCACCCTCCCTTGCATATTGGATAAATCTTTTAATATGCCTTTTATTTTTTTAAAATCTTCTAATGTGCTTTGGAGTTCTTCATCATTGTTGCCTTCTTTTAGTAATTTTATTTTACTTTTCACATTAGTTTCGAACTCTTTAGCAATTTTTAATTTATATTTTATAAAAAC
>DAONZU010000024.1:0-25445 GCA_035406965.1 Bacteroidales bacterium | reverse complement strand
AAGATTATTCCCAAGAAATAAGTATTAAGCATTTGCTTTCTCACACATCGGGACTACCCGACTATTTTCAAGACAAAGGAACAAGCAAAAATAGTTTGGAAAAAGACTTAATGAAAGGTCATGATCAGTCTTGGACTTTTGAAGAAGCTATTGAAATGTCAAAAAAGTTTGAGCCTCTTTTTGTTCCAGGCGAAAAAGGAAAAGCAAAATATTCAGATGCAAATTTTCAACTTTTAGGGAAAATTATCGAAAAAATCACAAATAAATCATATGCCGAAAATTGCCAAGAATATATAATTCAACCACTTGGCTTGTCAAAAACTTATCTATATCAAGATGCAACAGATGAAACACCAAAAATGTTGTATCACAAAAAAAAGGAGTTGAGAATTCCTAAAGCAATGACATCTTTTGGAGCAGACGGAGGTATAGTTTCAACTTCGGCAGACATGTTAACTTTTATAGAAGCGTTTTTCACAGGCAAATTGTTCCCAATTGATTATATCGAAAAAATGCAAAAATGGAACAAAATTTTCCCACCAATGCGTTCAGGTATCGGCATTCATTTGTTTAAGATACCTAAAGTTTTTGACCCTACAGGAGCAATGCCTTCTTTTATTGGACATTCAGGACTTTCGGGGGCTTTAGCATTTTATAGCCCAAAAGAAAATCTTTATATCGCAGGAACAGTAAACCAAACAGCTCACCCAGATATGTCTTTTAAAACAATGATTTCATTGACTCAACGGATGTTGAAGAAATGAAAAACAGCAACAATTCTGTTACCATTTTTTATGCTCGAATTATCGGAGCATTTTTCTTATTGGCATTTTTAGCCTATGGTATTGGAAGTCAATTGTTTGAAAGCACAGATGACTTTGAAAAATATTTAGGAGCATTCCTTGTCATAGCCAATTCTGTAATGGTTTTGTTTATAGGAATTTTATTGAGAAAAACATTAAAATTGCACAATGCTTTAGTGGGAAATATTTATCTTTTTACAAGAATATTTGAAGCCTTAGCACTTTCAACAATACTCATAAATGGAAATATCCCAAACGACTTGGGTTATATTCTCGGCATGTTGATTTTAGGAATTGGCAGTATTCCAATGTGTTTAACTTTGTATAAACATAAAATCTCGCCATCTTGGTTAGCGATTTGGGGAGTTGTAGGCTATGCTGTTTTTGCATTTGGCTTTCTAATGGAATTGTTTGGAAAGGAGTGGAGCATGTATCTTCTCGGTTTAGGCGGATTGTGGGAAATAGTTTTTGCAATTTGGTTGATTGTTAGAGGGAGTAAAAGTGTAAAACAAATCGCTTGCTAACAAGAACTTAATTTTGAAAAAATAATTTAAAAGCTAAATAAAGAAAAGTGAAAATGAACAAATTAAAAACAGGAATTACGCTTGTAATATTAGGTAATGTGTTGTATGTCTCAAAAGATTTTTTTTGTAATATTTTGCCAAATGATTTTGGTGATTTCATTCAAGGTTTATTTTTAGGAATAGGAGTTGCTATAAATGCAGTTGGAATTGTGCTTGTCTTTATGCACATAGCAAAAGAAAAAAAAGAAAATAATAATTTAGAATAAATGTAATATGAACGGAATATTTTATTTTTCATCAACAGGAAATAGTCTATATATCGCTGAGCAAATTAAGAACGAATTAGATGGAGAAATTCGCTATATTCCAAAGTTCGCAGGAGATGTAAATATATATGATAAGATTATAATTGTATCGCCTATACATAGTTTTGGCTTGCCTACGCTTGTGTATAATTTTATTATTAATATGAAATCTTCTAAGCCTTTGTATATTGTGCTTAATCACGGTGGAATGGAAGCGTTTGCTCCATACTATGCTTATCAACTGTGCAAAGAATATGAACATAATATTCGTTCTGTTCAGGCAGTTATGATGCCTGAAATTTACACTTTAACCTTTTCTCAGCCTAAGTTTGCGATAAATTTAGTTTTACGCAAAGCACCAAAACGCATGAAATCTGTCGTTGAAGTCATCAGAAACGACAAAGAGATTATAATTCAAAAACCTAAGAAAGATAAATGGACACCTAAACATCTTGAAAACATTAAAAAATTTCATCTCTTAGTCAAAGATTTCAAAATAACAGAAAACTGTACTAATTGTCAGAAATGTGTTAGAATCTGTCCTGTTGGCAATATCAGAAATGAAAATGGAAGCATAGTTTTTGACGATAAATGTGTTGCTTGTTTGAGTTGTTATCATCGTTGTCCCGAAAAAGCTATTGTTTATAAAAATAAACGTAAAAAAGACAGATATATCAATCCTAATATTTTAGAAAAAAATATTGGTGCTGATCAACTCTAATTACATTGAGGAAAGCAGATCGAAAACAAAAAAATATATGAATATTATAAATTTTGTATTTTTGTTTTGTAAACCATGCGTAAAGTGTCATTAAAATATAAGAAGTGAGAATAAATTATGAAGCAATTAATCGGAAAATGGAGTTCTGCTGAAAAGCGACAAGAGTACGTAGAGGCGTATAAAAAATCATTACAAATGATGCCAGAAGCAGAATCAATAAGAATAGAAACCTCTTTTGGAACGGTACAATGTTATTGTTGGAAAAATAATCTTGCAAATGATAAAAGTCCTATACTTCTTTTGCCAGGGAAGGCTTCGGGTACACCTATGTGGTATGCAAATATTCCTGATTTTTATAAAAATCGAACAGTTTATGCATTTGATGCGTTGGGAGATGTGGGATTGAGCGAACAAAAAAGTCCAATAAAAAATAGTTCTGACCAAGCAAAATGGATAAATGAAACTATTGAAAATCTAAATTTAACAAAAGCAAACATAGTAGGACATTCGTTTGGAGGTTGGTTGTCAGCTAATTACGCTTCATTTTATCCTCAAAAAATTGCTTCTTTGATTTTGATTGAGCCTGTTTTTACATTTCAGATGATAAAACTAATTATAGTATTAAAATCTATACCTTACAATATGAAATTTTTGCCAAAAAAATGGAGGCAGGGAATATTGAAACAAATAAGTGGTTCGGAAACCATTGACACAACCGACCCTGTTGCAAAAATGATTGATGAGGGAGCAAATTATTATTCTTCTAAATTACCTACACCAACAATGATTAGCAAGCAACAAATGCAAGAATGGGAGTTCCCTGTATATGTTGCTTTTGCTGATAATAGCGGTGTTCATAATTCTGTAAAAGCTATAAAAGTTGCAGAAAAAAATGTTAAAAAATTAACCGCTAAAATATGGAAAAATGCAACTCATTCATTACCAATGGAATATGCAGAAGAATTAAACAACGAAATCATACAATTTATTGAAAGGAATGATAGCACAGACCAATTCTAAACATAAAATTAACTCATTATAATTATGAGAACTCGCAATCTATTAATTTTTCTTTTGCTCTTTCTTTCTGTAGGAGCTTTATTTGGCGGAGGTGCTTTTTTAATTTTTCCCGAAGGATGGATGGAAATGACACCTGAATTAATGCAACAACATTCGCCTTTTAAAAACTTTCTAATACCTGGATTGATTTTGTTTACAGTACTTGGTTTGATGCCAATTTTTGTTGTATGGGGATTAATAAAACGTAAAAAATGCAAAATTGCACAATTGGTAAATATATATCCCGACATGCATTGGTCTTGGTCTTGGGCAGTTTACACAGGCTTTGCTCTTATTATTTGGATTTATATGGAAGTCTATTTCCTACAAGGTTTTCATTGGCTACATTCATTTTATTTTTTCTATGGTGTTTTAATTTTAGTAGTAGCACTATTAAAGCCCTTAAGACAGCAATATTCTGTAAAAAATAAATCCTAAAAAAATACAAAAATACATTTTACAATTTGGGAATATTATGTTGCAAATCCCAATATAATTGTAACCGTATTGTAATATTATCGTAATCATTTTTTTTCGTAGAATTAATTATTTTTGTAAAATAACTAGTAATTAAATTATCATATATTATGACTGCAAATAAATGTAACAATAAAGGGAAGAAAACAATTAGTATGGTAGCCCTATTTGGTGTTTTAATTGTGTTGATTGGTTTTGTTTTGCTTGCTTTCAATGTGGGTTGGTTAAATCCTGCATGCAAACCTATTGTTTTTTCTTGGCCCATGCTTTTAATTTTACTAGCAGTAATAGGTTATGTGAAAAGACAAATTATGTTTCCCACCATTTTATTATTATTTGGAGTGTTTTTTCTTTTGCCACGTATAGAAAATGTTTATCCAGGACTTTTGGGTATTGATAGTAAGGATTTTACATCTCAATTTTGGCCCTTTTTACTGATAGTTGTTGGTATAATGATTATCATTGGATTTTTCATTAATAGAAAAAAAAACAGAACTTCATTAAAAGGTCATAGGATTGATATTCAGGGAAATACGTCTAAAACAGGTGGCTGGATAGCAAAAGATATAGTTTTTGGTGGCGGTACCGAGAGTATTTTTACTGAACCTGTGTTAAATGGTGGAGATATAGATATTGTTTTTGGTGGATTAGTTATTGATTTACGAAAAACTACTTTGCCAGACACCACTGTTTATCTCGATATAGACATAGTTTTTGGAGGTATAACACTTTATGTTCCAGAAGATTGGTGTGTGCAGTCTAATTTAGATTCTGTTTTTGGCGGTTACAGCGATAAACGTATGAATACATCTGTAGTAGAATGTGAAAACAATAGTAAACTTGTTTTACGAGGCTCTCTTGTATTTTCTGGTTGTACAATTCAGTAGATTTTGTTATAAAATATTTAAAACTATCTGTTTTATATAGATTTTCTACAACACCTTGCAGTCTTGCTTTTAATTTAATTGAGCGTGGAAATTTTCGTATCACAATCGTATATTTTTAGCTCATTTCGTATCGTTTTTCCAAATTAAATTCCTAAAAGTCCTCAAATTTTGAAAGTTTTAGGAATTTTGTTTATATTTGCCAAATGAAAACAATAGCACGAAAAAGATATTTAGAAACACTAAGTGTTCTTAAAGATAAGAATTTTATTAAAGTTGCCACAGGTGTTAGACGATGTGGGAAATCAACTTTAATGACACAGTTTCAAGATTTGTTGCGTAAAGAAAACAGCGAAACGCCTATTTTGTCAATTAATATGGATATGCCTGATTTTAGATTTTTAGCAGAAAAAAATTGGAAAGAAATCTATGATTACATTATTAAACATCTCAAAAAAGACACAACTAATTATGTATTTATTGACGAAGTGCAAAATGTTCCTGAATTTGAGAAACTGTTAGAAGGTTTGTATGTTCATCAAGATATAGATTTGTACGTTACAGGCTCAAACGCATTCTTATTATCAAGTGAATTAGCTACTCTACTAACAGGGAGAGCTTATGAAATTAATGTATTGCCGTTTTCTTTTGCAGAATATTTAGAGTTTACTGGTAAAAATGCTAACCCTGACCGAGCTTTTGCGGAATATGTGAATACAGGTGGTTTTCCTGAAGCTGTAAGACTTTCAGCAGAAGGAAATCATTTTGCGAATGAATATTTGCAAATGCTTTTTAAAAATATTTACAATAACGATATTTCTAAACGTTATAATATTTATGCCCAAGAATCTTATCAAGAAGTTGTAAATTTCTTAATAGATTCCGTTGGCTCAACTGTTTCAGCAGGGAATATTGCCAAAGTTTTAACAGCTAACAATAAGAAAATCGACAACAAAACAGTGGCTAAGTATATTGACACATTGGTAGAAGCATATTTGTTTTATAAAGTAAATCGTTACGATATAAAAGGAAAGCAACATTTGGCAACACAGGAAAAATACTATTTGGTGGATTTAGGCTTTCGCAATGCATTGCTTGGAAAAGAATTGGCAAGTGATGCTGGACACTTACTTGAAAATGTGATTTATCTTGAGCTAAAACGAAGAAATAACCAAGTGTGGATAGGTAAAACCAATAATTTAGAAGTTGATTTTGTCGTTCGCAACAACGAAGGCTATACTCAGTATATACAAGTTGCACAAACAGCACAAAGTACAACAACTTTAGAACGCGAATTAGCACCATTTTATAGTATTTCTGATCATCATGAAAAAATATTGATAACAATGGACTACGACACGGGAACATATGACGGAATTAAAAAAATAAATGCATTAGATTGGCTACTAAAAGACTCCGCTCGCACGGATTTATAGTCCAAGAGTTTGAAATACCCTATGGTTTTAATTTGAAATTATTGTATTTTACAAAATTAAAAATTCCGTAAAGCTAAAATTTCGATTTTTTTCTTATAGAAGAAAATAATTTTCAAAAATTTATTGTATTTCAAAAATATTTTATAATTTTGTAACTACCGTAACAGTAACGGCGGTAACTAAAATTTTTAAATATGAAATTTTACGACAGAACAAAAGAAATAGCTGAATTACAAAGAATTAAAAATCTCTCTTTTAGCGAATATTCTCGAATGACTGTAGTTACAGGCAGACGAAGAATTGGCAAAACAAGTTTGATAATGAAGTCAGTTGAAGACGAACCAAGCGTTTATCTTTTTGTTGGTAGAAAAACTGAAGCAACTCTTTGCAACGAATATATTCAAGAAATTTCAAACTCTCTGAATGTTTTTGTGCCACAAGAAATTTCGAGTTTTCGCTCTCTTTTTCAGTATCTTATGGAAATTGGAAAGCAACGTTCATTCCATTTGATTATTGACGAATTTCAGGAGTTTTTTAATATTAATGAGTCGATATATAGTGACATACAAAACCTTTGGGATCAGTATCGCCGGAAAACAAAAGTCAATCTTATTGTGAGTGGCTCGGTTTATTCGTTGATGAATAAAATTTTTCAAAATTCTAAAGAACCGCTTTTTGGTCGTGCCGATAATACTATTAAACTTTCACCTTTCGATACAGATACTTTGAAAACCATTATCAGCGATTATAATCCTGACTATCAGAATGATGACTTGTTGGCGTTATATACTTTTACTGGAGGTATTCCAAAGTATGTAGAACTCATTTGTGATGGCTGCGAGTTGAAAGTTGATTCTATGATTGAATTTATTGTACGCGAAAATTCTCCTTTTATTGATGAAGGCAAAAACTTATTAATAGAAGAATTTGGCAAAAATTATGGCACTTATTTTTCTATATTGAGTTGTATTTCTGGAGGAATTAACACACAACCAGCTATTATGACAGCACTTGGAGAAAAAAGTATTGGTGGACACATTAAGCGGTTGATAGAAGATTACAATATTTTGAAAAGAGTGCGTCCCTTTGGTGCAAAAGAAGGATCACAAACTGTTCGTTATGAGATAATTGATAATTTCTTGCAATTTTGGTTCAATTATTTTGAACGCAATCGCTCTATGATTGAGATAAAGGCGTTTTCAGGCTTACAAGATATTATAAAATCTGATTATACAACATTTTCGGGAAAAATGTTAGAGCGATATTTTCGTGCAAAATTGGCAGAAAGTGGCTTATACCGTGAAATAGCTTCGTGGTGGGAAACTAAAGGCGAGGCAAACGAAATAGACATAGTTGCATTACTTTTTGAAAAAAACAAAGCATTGGCGGTAGAGGTAAAACGTAACAAAGAGCGTTTTCGCCCTAATATGTTTGCTGAAAAAGTAAAAAGATTAAAACAAATAGAACTGCCAAAATATACGATTGAAACTAAGTGCCTGTCGTTAGAAGATATGTAGAAATAAATTGCAAAGATTATCCGTAAAGCCACCACCAAATTCCTAAAAGTCCTCAAATTTTGAAAGTTTTAGGAATTTTGTTTATGTTTTCTAAATTCGAGCCTGCATGGTTATGTTCTATTCCTCTTAAAATCAGATTTTTAACATTAAGTTTAAGGCATTTTATAAGTGTTCAAATGCAAGGCGTCTGAGATTGAGTTAAAAGTTTATAAAGTTAAAAGTTTATAAAGTCGGATTGAATTAAATCATAACTCTAATCCACATTTTATTATCGGGTGTAGAGCGATTCCAATATCGGGTGTTGAACGATTCCAATATCGGGTGTTGAGCGTAGTCGAAACACCGAAATTCAAAATTCTTTCAACTTTTAACTTTTAACTGATTTCGTCCCTTTTGTGTCCTTTTGTGTCTTTTGTGGTTTAAAACTAACCCATGCGAGTAGAGTGAGCTTGCGAACTCTGCGAAGCAATAGACGCGTCAGCCACTTTTAACTTTTAACTTTTAACTTTTAACTGACTTATCTCTCTTTTATTAAATAAATATAAGTCGGAAAATGGTCACTATACCCACCCATATATGTGTCGCCAACATAAGTACGCCAAGGATATCCTTTAAAACGACCTTCTTTTTGCATTAAATAAGGCTTGTTAAAGACATGTGCTTGATAAAATCTATAGCTTGATTTATCTTTTTCTAAAAACTCTGGCGTAATAATTATTTGGTCAAAAAGATTCCATTTATCTCTATATGCCAAAGAGCCTACACCATTTCTAAAAAGAGGTTCTGTAGCATTGTATAAGTAAGGAAGTTGAGCTTTTTCTTTTTTGTATTGTGTTTGTAAACGTTTTCTTACACTTTTATTGTCAGGGTCATCGTTTAAGTCGCCCATAATAACAATTTTAGCTTTTGGATTAATTGCTAATATTGAGTCAACAATGCTACGAGTAACATCTGCTGCTGCAAATCTTTTTGGCTCGCTTCTTTTTTCACCACCACTACGTGAGGGCCAATGCAAAACGATAAAGTGCATTTCTTCACCATCAAAAATACCGCTTACCAATAATTGGTCTCTTGTTCTAAAGTCAGGATCTTCTGGTGTATAAACACGGTGCATAGCAGTATTTGTAACTTTAAAATATTCAGGACGATATAAAAGTGCGCAGTCAACTCCACGACGATCAGGTCCATCAAAATGAACGATTTGATAATTAAAGTTTTTAATATCTTTAGCTTTAACCAAATCTTTTAAGACAGTAATATTTTCAATTTCGCTAAGTCCTACAATTGCTGGTGCTGTTTTGGTTACATCTTTACCAATTTTTGAAACAACAGAAGCTATTGTATCGAGTTTGGCATAGTATTTCTTTGAGTTCCATTTTTTGTTTGATTCAGGAGCAAACTCGCTGTCGTTTGTGCCGGGAATTGTATCAAAAAGATTTTCAACATTATAAAAAGTAACACAAGCTATTTTGTACTCTTTTTTTTCTTGCGAAAATAAATTCGCAAATGTTAAAGCCAAAAAGAAAATAAATAAAACAAAATTCTTCATAAAATAAGCCTTAAAAATTTTACTCAAAGATAATATCTTTTTTTTAATTGTTTTTTAAATGATATAAAAGTTATAAAATATTATTAACTTTGCTCACAAATATATTTTTAGATAAGTAGATGCTTGTAAAGTCTTTTGGTTCAGCTGTTAATGGAATAAATGCCGAAACAATTACTATCGAAGTTAACATTTCGAGAGGTATAAATTTTTATTTAGTTGGTTTGGCTGATTCTGCTGTTAAAGAAAGTCAACAAAGGATTATTTCTGCTTTAACTACCAATAATTTTAAGTGGCCCGGCAAAAAAATAGTAATTAATATGGCTCCTGCCGATTTGCGAAAAGAAGGTTCTGCTTATGATTTGCCAATTGCCGTAGGTATTCTTGCAGCATCTGAACAGATAAGTTTTTCAAAATTAGAAGAATATATTATCATGGGCGAATTGTCTTTAGATGGAAATGTAAATCCAATTAAAGGTGCTTTGCCTATTGCTATAAATGCTCGTGAAAATGGTTTTAAAGGCTTGATTTTGCCTGTGGAAAACACTCGAGAAGCTGCTGTCGTTGAGGGAATTGATGTTTATGGTGTGAAACACATTATGGACTTGGTGGGTTTTCTTAACGACAGCAAAGATTTAGAGCCTGTAAAAATTGATATTGAGGCAGAATTTCAAAAAAGTGTTAAAGAATTAGAAATTGATTTTGGTGATGTAAAAGGACAAGAAAATGTAAAACGAGCATTAGAAGTTGCTGCTGCCGGTGGTCATAATATTATTTTGATTGGTCCGCCAGGTTCAGGAAAAACTATGCTTGCTAAGCGAATGCCGGGAATTTTGCCACCATTAAGTTTAGATGAGGCAATTGAAACTACAAAAATCCATTCAGTAGCTGGAAAAACTGAAGCTAATAAATCACTTCTTTTGCAACGTCCTTTTCGTTCGCCTCACCACACAATTTCTGATGTAGCTTTAGTTGGTGGCGGTACTTATCCTCAGCCGGGAGAAATTTCTTTAGCTCACAATGGAGTTTTATTTTTGGACGAGCTTCCCGAATTTAAACGCACAGTTTTGGAAGTTATGCGTCAGCCTTTGGAGGACAGAGTAGTTACAATTTCAAGAGCAAAATTTACTGTGGAATATCCAGCCAGTTTAATGCTCGTAGCTGCAATGAATCCATGTCCTTGTGGATATTATAATCATCCCGAAAAAGATTGCCTTTGTACTCAAAATTCCATTCAAAAATATTTGAATAAAATTTCAGGACCATTGCTTGATAGAATTGATATTCATCTTGAAGTTACGCCTGTAAATTTTGAAAATCTAGCACAAACAAAACCAGCAGAAAAATCTTCTGAAATCCAAAAACGAGTTATTCAAGCACGAAAAATTCAAACAGAAAGGTTTAAAAAACGGAAAAATATCTATTGCAATGCTCAAATGACTTCAAAAATGATAAAGGAATTTTGTCCTTTAGATGAGGAGTCTTTGAGTTTGTTGAAAAATGCTATGGAAAAATTGGATTTGTCGGCAAGAGCTTATGATAGAATAATAAAATTATCACGCACTATTGCAGACCTTGAAAATTCAAAAGATATTATGCCTTCGCATATTGCAGAAGCAATTCATTACAGAAGTTTAGATAGAGATTCTTGGGGAAAATAATCGTGAAAAGTAAAAATTACATATTAATTATTCTTAGTTTTTTAATATTTGCATTAAACGCAAATATATACAACTACCAAAGTATTGAAATCAAGACAAATCAAGAATGTGGTAAGAATAATGTTTACTTTTCTAATTTAGAGTATTTTAATTTTACTTTTCAAAAGCAAAATTTCAAAAACGACAATTTTGTAAACTTAAAGCAGGTAAATGTTTTGTTTTCTAACAAAATTACCAAGCCTTGTTTACAAATAAAATCACAAATAATTCCCGACAACTATCTAATTTTATATAAGATTTTTATTTATAGTAAAAATATTTTTAAAGATTATCATCAGGTTTTTCCTTTCCATTATTTCTATTAAATAGCTTGTTAAAATATTTTTAGAGGTTTTAACAATTTTATAAATTATTGACATACAGGGTGTTGTTTGTCAAGTTTAAGTATTAAATATTATAAATATAGAAATTATGGATACATCAAGTTTAATATTAGGATTAGTTTTTTTAGTTGTTATTTTACTACCAATAGTTTTTTTAGCAAGAGCTAGTAAAAAGAAAAACAATCAAAATGAAAATTTAGATCAATATAAATAAATAGTTTTTTTGATTTATTGAGAAACACCTCTATTTGATGAAATGGGGGTGTTTTTTTGTGTGGGGAATTTTATGTTTTGTTGTTTACTTTGTCAAAACTTTCAAAAATTGAAAGTTTTGATAAAGTGATGCGCAAATCATTGAGTAATAGGCAAATGGCGTTGTTTAAATTTGCTAAAAAATCCAAATCATAAAACATTGGTGCTAAAAATGTGAAATTTTACACATTTTTAGTACTAATAATGTGTTTTTTTCATATCTTTGTAAACGAAATAGAATTTATATTTATGAAACGAAAATTATTAGAACAATTAGTTGAGTGGAAAAATAGTAAAAAACGTTTGCCATTACTATTAGAAGGTGCTCGACAAGTTGGTAAAACTTATCTTCTGAAAAAACTTTTTGGTGAACAATACTTTGAAAAAGTAGTTCATGTTAATTTTGAAAAAGCAGATTTAGAGTTAATTAATTTGTTTGAAGGCAATATTCAACCTCAAAGGATTATTAGCTATTTGGCTTTGAAATTTAACACTATTATAAATCAAGATGACACATTGATAATTTTCGATGAAATTCAGGAAGTGCCTCGTGCATTAACTTCTTTAAAATATTTTGCAGAAGATGCACCTGAATATTATGTTGTAGCTACAGGAAGTTTACTTGGCATTGCTTTGCATAGTGGAACATCATTTCCTGTTGGAAAAGTTGATAGATTACGTTTGTATCCAATGGATTTTGAAGAATTTTGTTGGGCAAACAATATGCAAAATCAAACAGAAGAAGCTCATGCTGCTATCAAATTATTAAGAAAGCCACTAATAGCAAGCGGATTTAAAGATATTTTTCAGCAATATTTAGCAATAGGAGGAATGCCTGCTGTAGTATCAGAATGGATTGAAAACAAAAATCTTGATACTGTAGAAATAATTTTAAAAAACATACTTGCCGACTATAAAGATGATTTTAGCAAGCATACAAGAAATGCGGAATCAAGAAAAATAGGAAATTTATGGCAAAGCCTGCCACAGCAATTTGCTAAAGAAAATCATAAGTTTTTTTATAAAACTGTTGAACCATCAGCTCGCGGACGTGATTATGCTTTTGCACTTGATTGGTTGATTGATGCAGGATTAATTTATAAAATAAATCTTACTGCTCATGGCGACAAACTGCCTCTGTCTTTTTATGCCAATAATTCAGATTTTAAAATTTATGCTCTTGATGTTGGTGTGTTGCGACAGTTAGCAAATTTGCCAAGCTCAGTTGTTGTTGGAGATGATAATATTTGGTCAAATTTTGGCGGTGCTTTCGCCGAAAACTTTGTTCTACAACAATTGCGTTCTCTTGGTTTTGATGAGGCATATTACTGGACAAGCAATGCTAACACTCCAAATCAGCCTAAAGGAAGAAGTGAACTTGATTTTATTATTTCAGAAAAAAAGGCAATTTATCCAATTGAAGTAAAGTCAGGAGAACAAGTAAAAGCACAAAGTTTGAGAGTATTTCGTGAAAAATATAATCCCGAACTAAGCATTCGTTTTTCTCTAAAAGAATTAGAATACAACGAAGGACTTTTAAATATTCCTCTTTATTATTCGTTTTTATTTAAGGACTTGATAGAGCAAAAAGAAAAATTAACAATCTCAGATTTTGCATTTAAAGGTAATGTTTGAAAAAGCACATTGGTGCTAAAAATGTGAAATTTTACACATTATTGGTACTAATAATGTGGATTTTTGCACAAAAATTCAATCGTATTTTTTATTAAACATTATTCCCCAGCCAGAATATTCGTTTCTATTTCAGTGCTATCAATGTTTTTCACAAACAGCATCCAGTTTTGATTTCCATCACGCCAGTGATAGCCCAACGAAAAATCAAGAGCTTTAACATCAGAAGTATTATAAGCTTTTTCGAGGTCTTCTTGGAATAAATATGTTGAAGAAAAATCTGGAATTGGTTTATCGTAAACTCCATAAAGGTAATGCGTCCACTCATCATTATTAAAATATCTAAAAGGAACACCAGTATCGTCTTCCAAAACAGATGCTGAATTTAATATTATATTTCTTATGTTCGAAAAGTTTCCATAGTGGTTTAAATATGCAGCAGATTTTAGAAATGTATTACAAGTTCTTAAATTTTGTAAATACTGCAAAAATGCAGGATTGTTTTCAAAACCTTCATTAGAAATATCAGCATAGAAATAAAGTAGATTTTTTAGTTTGTCATCACCTTTTTTTCTGATTTTAAACCAAATACATTCTGCTGTTTTCAGAGAATTGCTTGGCTTTTCGATTTTAGTGAAACTTTTTGCATCATTGTTTAGTTTATAGTAACCAAATTCATAAATTTCGTGTCCAGTGCGGTTTAAAAACACATAAAGTAGGGGTAAAACACCATCAGCTTTATGTTTACGCAAGTCTTGATCCATGTTCAAAGTAATGAAATAACTACGTTGGTAAATATCTCTTAACCCGAAATTTACAGCATTCAAATATGAGTCAAGGTCTTCTTCGGTCATAGAGTACAAATTAGGGATATTGCCTAATTTTTCTTTAGCAACCAAAATATAGTCATTTGCATTTGGGAATAAATGAAAGGCATTTAGGAAATCAGGTCCAGAAAATGGATAGAATAATAGGGCGGTGTCGTTTATTTTTGTGCAAATTTCATCTTTTGTCCACTTGTCCATTTTCGAAAGTCTTGTCTCAGTAATTTTTTGCCAAGGAGTGTCAATGGAAGCTTTATAATTATTCCAGAAAGTCATTTTATCTGTGAAAATATTTTTAAAAGCATCGGCATTGTCGCCAGCCAATAATGCTGCTATTTGGTCTAAACTTGTGTCTTTAGGATAATCAATTTTATCGGATAATGTATCAATATCTAAAGTGTCAATGCTTTTAGCAGGTTTGTCGTTTTTGTCAGGCTTGTTGTTTTTACTAAAATTACAAGAAAAAATTATTGCACTTGCAGTTGTAAGTATAATAATTGCGACAAGAGATTTAATAAATTTCATAAAATAATATTAAAAACGCTGCAAAAATACATTTTTTCTCAATATGGATACTATAAAACTAATATTTTAGCCAGTAAAAAGTTTTATGTTAAAGAATTTTGTATATTTAGGGAGTGGAAAATGTTTTTTATAGGTTTAAAAGTAAGATGTGTTTTCTAAATTTGTCAACTTTGTTTATGGGTTTATAGATTTTGTTATCAATATGAAAAGTATGATAATACTAATGTTGTGTTAGAGTATTGTGTTTTCATAGTTACAAATTATAAAAATTAATGTTATAAATATTATTTATTTGTAAACTAAAATTATTATCTTTGCAGTATAATTCAAATTAATACAAAATGAAAAAGATATTTGCAGAGCGGTTAAAGTCAGCTCGTTTAATGAAAGGTTTTTCATTACAGGATTTGGCTAATGCTTTGGGTAATCAGCTCTCTCGTCAATCTTTGCATCGTTACGAGAAAGGTGAAGTGATGCCCGATAATGATAAAATTAATGTATTAAGTAAGGCATTAGGTGTAAATCCAGATTACTTTTTTAGAAGAACTAAAGTGGAGTTAGGCGAGATAGAGTATCGTAAATTGAGCAAAATACCACGAAAAGAGGCTTCAATTATTAAGGAAAAAACTAAAGAGTATCTTTCTCGTTATTTGGAACTAGAAGAAATTTTAGGATTGAGGGTTGAATTTGAAAATCCGCTTAAAAACATTGCCGCTATTACTTCTTACGAACAAGTAAATATAGCTGCAAATCAATTAAGAGAATATTGGAATTTAGGTAATGGAGCAATTTTTAATGTTGTTGAACTGTTAGAAGATAAAAATATTAAGGTAGTAAAGTTAGATGTTAATGATGACTTTGATGGTTTACAAACTTTTGTAAATGGTTCTATTCCTGTAATTGCATATAATGTGCGAAAAATCAATAAGCCCGATAGAATTAGGTTTACACTACTTCACGAATTAGCACACTTGCTTTTAACTTTTGGCGATATTACTTTAAAACAAAAGGAAACTTTATGTTTTCAATTTGCGGGTGCAATGTTATTGCCAGAAAAAACTATAAAAGCAGAGTTAGGCGATCGCAGAAATAAACTTTCAATAAATGAGTTGGGTAATATCAAAAAACAATATGGCATCTCTATGCAAGCAATTGTTATGAGAGCTAAAGACTGTGGTATTATAAACGAACATTATACTAAGCAATTCTTTTTTTTCATTAAGCAAATGAATTGGAAAATTGATGAACCTTTTGAGTATCTCGGTGTAGAGGAAAGTAATCGTTTTGAACAACTTTTGTTTCGTGCTTTAGTTGAAGAACAAATCTCAATGTCAAAGGCAGCTTCTTTGAGTAATCAAACATTGGCAGATTTTAGAAGTAAACATCAGATGATTTTTTAGTTTTGTGTCATTTCAATTAGTAAAAGATGAAATTAAAAGTTGCAGTTACCGATGCTAATATTTTTATTGATTTGTATGATTTAGGATTGATAAAATCTTTTTTTAATCTTGATTTAGAAATACATACTACTTCTGCGGTTTTGTTTGAGTTGTATTCTGAACAACAAGAAGTTCTTAAAGCCTATCAGTCTGTTGGTAAACTAGAAGTTCATAATCTGCAAGAAAAAGACTTTATTGAAATTTATAATGAAAATTATCCTAAATCTTTATCCGAAGCAGATAAATCTGTTTTACATGTTGCCAATAAAATTAATGCTTGTGTGTTGAGTAGTGATAAAACTCTTAGAAATTATGCTAAAAACAAAAGTATTGAATATCACGGTATGCTTTGGATTTTTGACAAGTTTGTTGAAACAACAGCTTTAACACCTAAAGAAGCTAAGATAAAATTGAATCAGCTTGTTAATTTTAATTTTCTTTTCCGAAACAATCAGAAATTGGTTGAAGAAATTGAAAAACGATTGAAAATTTGGAAATAATTATCAGATGAATTTTTAAAATGTGAGCACAATATAGTTTGTCGTTAGCACTTATTTATGTAAGTTTAAATAATGTGTATTTTAATTGTTTTTATTGAGAGAAAGTAAAGTCTAAAGTTCTTAACACACAACAAACTATAAAAATCTTTAAATATTGTTAGTTTTGCTTCTAAGAAAAATGTATATTTGCTTTGTGAAATGTGGTATTAATAAAAATGTATTTATGCCGTTGATAACGGCACAAATTGCGAAGATGTTACTTATATCGTACATAAAAACATATAATCACTCTGAAGAAATTTTTAAGTATTGTTAGTTTTGTGTTTAATAAAATTGTATATTTGGCTCGTGGAATGTATATTTATTAGTAGATTGAAAAAATTGTTGTGAGCGATAATATGTGTATGATTCAAAAATAATTAAATTGGTTTGGTTGAATGCTTGATTTAAACAAAATATATCTATACAGAATGACTCATATTGAGAATATTCCACATATTCTTAAATATGGAATTACTCATTCAACATCAGCAAATGCCAATCATAATTTTGTGTCAATTGGTGATGAAAATTTAATTTCTACTCGGAATAAATTTTTGTTGAATAATGGCAAACGTTTAGGTGAATACATTCCATTTTATTTTGGAGCAAGAACTCCTATGTTATATGTGATGCAAAAAGGTTTTAATTTGGTACCACCTACACCTGCAGAAAATATAGTGTATTGCGTTAGTTCTGTTCAAAAAATAATAGATTTAAAATTAGATTTTGTTTTTACTGATGGTCATGCCGTAGATAGATTTAGTTCCCAATTCACTGCTTCTGATATTTATAGGCTTGACAATATTATAGATAGAGAAGCAATAAAAGCAAAATATTGGCATGATGAAAAAGACCTTGATCGAAAACGAAGAAAAGAAGCAGAGTTTTTAGTATTGGGCGATATTTCTAAAGAAGCCATTTTAGGTTTTATATGTTATAACGAAAATGCAAAAAATATTATAATTAACTTTGGAGCAAGTGCCACTAATGTGCATGTTAGACCAAATTATTATTTTTAAAATATGATACAATACAAAATAGGTAATTTATTAAACAGCGAAGCAGAAGCTTTGGTAAACACTGTCAATACTGTAGGTGTGATGGGGAAAGGCATTGCTTTGCAGTTTAAAAATATGTTTCCAAACAATTATAAATTATATGTTAATGCTTGTAAGAGTAAAGAATTAAAAATTGGGAAACTTTTGGTTACCGAAGAAGAAACATTGCTGTCGGGTAAAAAAATTATTATTAATTTTCCCACAAAAACTAATTGGCGTTTACCTTCGGAGTATCAATATATTGAAGCAGGTTTAGTCGAACTTGTGAAAGTAATTGAGGAAAAGAATATAAAATCTATTGCTATTCCACCATTAGGTTCTGGTCATGGTGGTTTGGATTGGAATAGAGTGAAACAACTTTTAGAAAAATATTTGACAGATGTGGATTGTGATATTTATATTTATGAACCAAGTACAGACATTCAAGAAATAATGAAAAAAGAGCGAGTAAAACTTACTCCTGCAAGAGCAATGTTGCTTTCTGTTTTGTATGAATTGGTTCGCAATGGAGAGTTTGTGTCAGAATTTTCATCTGAAAAAATTGCTTATTTTCTTCAACGTTTTGGAGCTAAAGAAACTTTTAAGTTAAACTTTCAACCTAATTTTTATGGACCTTATTCTGGAAAAGTAAAGCACGTTTTGTACTACCTTAATGGTAGCTATATAATGGGATATAGTGCAAAAGATAAAAAACCATTTGAAGAATTAAACTTAATTCCAGATGCCGAAACAGAAGTAAATGAATTTTTAAACAAACCCGAAAATAAAGAGCATAATGATATTGTTCTAAAAACCAAAGCATTTTTATCAGGATTTTATTCCCCCTTTGCTTTAGAACTGCTTTCAACTATCGATTTTATCATTACAGAAAAGAATGTTCATACACAAGAAGAAATTATTGAAGAGTTGGAAAAATGGAGCAATCGTAAAAAAACATTGTTTACAAATCCAAACTTTATTCAAATAGCAATTAAACATTTAAAATTACATCTCAATTAAAACAGTTCGCTTTGTGAAATATTGCTATAAATATATAAAGCACATTTTAGAGAAAAGCGAATTAAATATAGACTCAACTATTCGGAATTCCCGAACAGTTCAAAATGATTTTAATTCAGTTGGTCGGAATTTCCGAACAACTGAAAATGAATTTAATTCAGTAGTCAAGGAATGCTTGACAACTGCAACTAAAGACAAAAACCATAGTGTAACGCAAAGTAATCAAGAACTCTAAAATAAAGATATATAGTAAAATAAAATTAAACTCAATTAAAAAATCACTAAATATGAAAGAATACAGATTTACAGAAGAAACTGCAAAAAAGACAATGAACTCAGGGCTTAGATTTTTCGCTCCATTTTTAATAGGTGGCGGCATTGTAGGAATTTGTATTGCTAATTTTACAACTAAGGGATCAATATTTGGAAGTCTTTTAGTTTTTTTGATTATTATTTTAGTTTTAGTAATAGCTACAATGATTGGAATAAATAGATCTAAAAAGTCATTAATGAAAGCTGTTTATCGGCTTTCAGACACTGGAATTGAAGTAATTACTTCCGATACAGAAAGTGTAAGTATAGATTTTGACAAAATAAAATCACATAAAATAATAAAAAGAGGTTTGTATATTAACGGACAAAAATCGCAAATTTTTATACCTGTCGATTTAGACGGTTATGATGAGATTACTAATACAATACTTGAAAAAATAAATAAAATATGACTTACGAAGATTTTAGACAGTCTATAATTGCAGAAGAGGGAGATTTTTTTGACTTAATTGTTTTTGATTTTTTGACACAAGCGACTAAGTTTGCTGAAGCTGAAAAATATGAAGAAGCAGTAATTCTTACAAATGATGCGTTAGTAATGGCAAAGTATGCAGACGTTGGTTATCGTATTGTTTATTTGATTGGTATGCTTTGTCAGACATATTTGCAAAATAATCAGCCAGAAATGGCAGATAAATATTTTAATTATGCTATGCTAATACTTGACAAAAATGATTCAGGATATGATGAAGATATGAATAAGTTTCTTGATTTAAAAGCTCTTATTGAAAAAGAATTGCAAAAGAAAAACGAAGCAAAATAAATGCTGAAAAACCTTGTTTTTTTTAGTTTTGTGTCTCAAAAAATAGTATATTTGTGTGATTAAAAACTTAATGTAAAAAGCATGAATTTAAAGAAAACTTTTATTTGGTTTTTTAGAATAATTTTATTGATATTCATTTATTTTCCTATTTGGATTTTGGGTTCAATGGTTATGGGAGATTCGATGCAAGGTCTTTCATCAGAACCAGGTTTGCTTAGTCAGGAAGTTGGTGCTTTTGTGTTAGCAATAATCAATACATTTTTAATACTTGCATTAATACTTACTTCGCGGTGGAGAGGATGGCGTTTGGCGTTGTTTTTAGCTTTGGCTTATTATGGCTCGTTTACATTTCTTACTCAAATTGAAACTTGGTATTTTCTTAAAGATTTAACTGTATCGTCAGATTTACTTCCACGTTTGTTTATTATGGGTTTGTCAGTACCGTTTGTTTATATTCCTCTTGCTGTTCTTATATGTAAAAGGTGGAAGAAAAATGATGTTGCCACAGTTAAAATTGAGTTTATGCCAATTAGGCAACTGATTTTAAAACTTGGTGTTATTGCTATTGTTTATTTGGTAATATATTGGTTAGCGGGGTATTACATAGCATGGCAAAATCCAGAACTTAGAGCATTTTATGGCAGTCCCGGCGAAATACAACCATTTTTCACACATGCATTTGCACAGATAAGTGAAAATCCTGGTTTAATTTTACTACAATTATTTAGAGGTATGCTGTTTGTAATAATAGTAATACCAATAATTATAGGTTCCAATGTCAAGCCATGGGCAACAGCTCTATTAGTAGGACTTCTTTTTGCAATTCCACATTTGGGACATATTTTACCAAATCCATTAATGCCAGTTGCTAGCGTAAGACTTAGCCATATGATTGAAACTAGTACATCTACTTTTGTGTTTGGGCTTATCGTAGTATGGTTATTGCACCGCAAGAAGTGATTTTTATGGGGCGGTGTTTTATAAGTACTCAACTGCTTTACTTCAACTTCGTTCAGCAACCACGTTGCTTTCGATATTCGGATTCAGTCACGTACACTTCAACTTCGTTCAGCGCACCGCTTCTTGTACGCTCCTTTATCCTCAATCTCAGACGCCTTGCATTTGAACACTTCTAAAACACCTTTGTCGCTTTGCTGTAGTTTGTTTTATGGTAGCTTCTGAACAGCACAATTACCAAGATAAATTAAGAAATTATTTTGTTAGTTTTGTCGCAAATTTAGTAAATATTTGCGACAGGAATGAGGTGGAAAAGTGTTGAAAAAGAACGAAGTATGAACCAAGTTTTACTACCGATATTAATAAAATAAAAAATTATCAAATATTATTGGTTTTATATTTAAAAAAGTTGTATATTTGGCTCGTGGAATAGGTAGTTTATCATGTTTTTAAATAAAGCTAAAGTAGTTAATATTAATTCAGCAACAAGTTAATGGTAACAAAATAGCTTGGAAAAGAAAAATAAAATGATAAAGAAAAATAAAATATTTAATTTTTTTATAATTTCTGCAAAAAAAGAACAACAGAAAGGTGATACATATTTGGCAAGCTATCTAACAAATTGAAGCAACCTTTTAGGGGTTAACAATTGATTTAATAAAATTATGAAGATAAAAATTAATGATTAAAAAAGTAAATAAATCGTCATCAAAAATTATTGTTGGAAGTGTCTTAACACGTCATGAAATAGAATCGCTTGGAATAATTGTATTTGATAATAAAAAAGACGTAGATCCTGAATGCTTCGATGAAACCAGCTATAACTTAAGATTGGGAGAGGAATATTATAAACCTAAAGTTAATCAAGAAGACACTAATAGAGAATATGCAACCGTAAAAGAATATCCCGCATGTCCTTATAAAAAGGGAAAATTAATTGGTGTTGAAGACTGTAATTTAAATAATAGAGTCCTTGTAATAAAACCATATACAACTGTTATAATAAGTACACTAGAAAGACTCAATTTACCAAATTGTGTTGTAGGTCGGTTTGACTTAAAAATTCGTTGGGCTTTACAAGGACTAATACTACAAGTAGGAACTCAAATTGCCCCAGGTTATAAAGGTCGATTATTTGGATTATTACATAACCTTTCAAATAAAGATATTTGTATTCCCATGGGATTAGGAATACTTGATGTAGAGTTTTCATATATAACCAAACCAGTTGAACCCAAAATATATGATGAGTCTTATAATACAATTGAAGGTTTCTTAAAAGACAGACCGCCGATTGTAGGAACTTTAGAGGCGTTTCTTGAGGAAATTAAGAAAGAAAAACAAGAAATGACTAAAATTGGAAAAGAACTCAAAGAAGATAGAAATAACTATCAAAATAAAAAAATTCAATTTTGGTCTGTTTTTGCTGGTATAGTTATAGCAATCCTTATAGGTATAGTTACTATCGTTGTCCCAATTGCAATTACTAAAATCACTGTAGATAAAGATGATTATCCATTTCAGAAAGTTTACGAAATGGAAACTAAAAATAAGGAAATGTACTTAAAAATTGACTCTTTACTCAATAAAAATAAGCAAATATCAGATTCATTAATTATTTTAGGAAGAAAAATTAATGATATCGAAAAGAAAAATGGAAAGAATAATTAATTTACAATCAAATGGAAAACAGACATAAAATAATATTTGTTGGTGCAGGTGTTAGTAATTTAGCTGCCGCAAATAGATTACTTGATTATTCAATTAATGATTTTATTATAATAGAACAGGGTAATTTCTTGAACCAGAGAAATTGTCCAGGAGAAAATTCAAATACATGCAAAAGATGTCAGAATGGTTGTTCTACACTTGAAGGAGTAGGAGGTTCTAACGCCCTACATGGCAATAAGTTATGTTATTTCCCTGCAAGTGATGGAATATTGAATTATTTTAGTAATAATGAAATTGATTCGGCAATAAACTTTCTAGATGATTTACTCTTTCCTTTTTTTGATAAATCATTAATTACTCAGAAAGTAAATTATATTGATAAGAAACATTATACTTCTGACGTATTTAATAAAAAAGACTTTGCTTCATTAATCGAAAGATTAACAAGAGTTTTAAAGAACAAAATTATAACAAGAACAAAAGTTGTTAAAATAGAGAAAAAACCAGAAGAATTTTGCATTCACACATCCAAAGGGCATAAATGTTTTTGTGAAATTCTTGTAATGGGTACCGGTCGTGCTTCATATAAATTTTTACCTAATCAGTTAAAACAATTAAATGTTGAGTATTATTCTCAAATACAAGATATTGGAATTAGAATAGAAACACATAAAGATTGTTTTACTAAGGATTATTATTATCAAGTTGATCCTAAATATAAATATAGTTGGGATGGATTGGGTTCCGGTAGAACATTTTGTGCTCATAATCAAGGTAAGGTTGTCCCTGTAAAATTTGGTAACTCTTTCTTTGCAGATGGTGCATTTGACAGGGATTTTGGAAACTTTAACAATATAGCATTAATGGTTCGAGGTTTACAACCTCTTTCAACAGATGACCTTGAAAATTGGTGTTCAGCGATTAACGCAGGTTCTGATAATAATTTGTTATTAGGTTCTGTAGAATTAAATAAACCTGAGAACGAAATCATTAAACAAATTCTTAATTTGATTAAAACATTCCCTACAAACTCACATAAATTACTAATGGAGAAATTATTATTAAAGGTTTTTACTGGAAAGAATAAACTTATTGAGGCTGGTAATAATTTAAATTCAACATTAAATATATATGGACCAGCTATTGACCGACAATGGGTTGTACCTGCCATTGATGACAATTTTCAGGTTAGAAACCTGCAAAACTTATACCTTGTAGGAGATGCTATTGGTCAATCAAGAGGCTTTATACAGGCAATGTTTTCAGGTGCAATTTGGGCAGATAGGTTTGTAAAAGTAAGAACTTTACAAAAAATGGAAGTTAGAGTAAGAACTTTACGAAAAAAGGAAGAATGTTTAAATTTGGAGTAGCGGGTTATCCTCTAGCATTTTCAAAGTCTAAATACAATAAAGACAGATTGAAAATTTTCAACTGGCTTAAGGATCTTAATTTAGATGCCTTTGAAGCACAAATGACATATGGACCGAGAACATCTGTTGATAATTGTAAGCAAATCAAATTGATATCAGAAGAGTTTAATATTAAAGTTTCTGTACATGCTGCATATTATATAGTTCTCACCTCCAATGAAAGATCAAAAATTGAAAGGTCTATTGATACTTTACTAAAAACATACGAACTTGCAGATTTAATGGGTGCTGATGTAATAGTTTTGCATCCTGGGCCACTATATAAACAAAATCCCGAATTAATCATGGAACGTTTTTTAGAGAACTTGTCTAAGTTTTTTTCTAAACTAGGCAATTCTAATATAGGATTATTTTTAGAAACAGCAGGCAAGAAAGGACAGTTAGGTTCGGTTGAAGAAATAATTTATGCTTGTAAACATTTTGAAAACTGTTTCCCATGTATAGATTTCGGACATGTACATGCAAGAGAAGGAGGTAGTTTAGGAGAAGAAAACTCGATAGATGAACTATTTAGGTTTATGAATAAGAATAACCTTTTCATGCAGAGCTCACGTATTCACTTTCATTATACTCCAATTGATTATGGTCCAAATGGTGAAATTGTTCATAAAGCAATAGATGATAAATATCCAGATGATAATCAATTGTCATTAAACTTATTTGATGATAAAAAAAATGATTCATACTATCATCCTAGACTTGAACCTATAGTTAAAAACTTCATCAAATATAATCTTAATGCAACAGTAATTTCTGAGACTCATAATAGCCAAGAAATTGGAGCTATGGCTATGAAAGCTCACTACAATATTTTGAGAGAACTTTAAATTATTATATATCAATTTATAGCACTTATTTCAAGAACGATACGATATTTTAACAGTGTAGTAAACTTAATAGATAGAAAATACATAATAGATGGCAAATACTAATCGATACAAAGGTTTATTATTTTTAAGGAAAGCTCTTTTACCAGTTCCTGCATTTATAAAAATATCAAATATCAATGACATTAAAAAAGATTGGGAGTTTGATGTAGTTCCTTTCGGTTGGACAATTCGGACATGCAAAGTTAATGGAATTAATGAGTTTAATCTTTTTTACAAAAACAACATAAGCTTTAAAGAGTTAAAAATAATTTTATCCGAAAGACTTCAAAAACATACTGATGAATTTTATATTATCTATCCTTCTTGGGACTTCGATTTTTCTTTTAATATAATAAAGGAGCGTAATGAATATATTGTTGAAGGAGATATTGGTTCACAAAAAGAAATTTCATTAGGTTCAAGAATGCCTAAATTTTCATTAATAATAAATTCAAGCACTTTAACAGTTCAGCAATCTTTTTTGTCTTACCCATCAAAAAATATATTAGATGGTATATTTCGAGTTTTAAAGTTACTAAAAAACAATGTAATTAAAGAAAGGTATTATACTGAAGTTGTATTCACGAAGCAAAATCAGATATTTTTTTATGAATTTACTGATTTGTCTTTTTTATAATTTCTACACATTTATCCAAACATATTTATTTATACATAACATTAACTACGGATATTTCTTAATCTCAAACTAAAATTATTCTTTAACATCAAAATTTAAATTTCATCTTGATTGTACAATAAATATATATCATATATGTTTTTTTAGGCGTATAGGTCAAAAAGTAGGCTATTTTTGAGTTGATTTTGTCAATAGGTC
>DAONZU010000023.1:0-25995 GCA_035406965.1 Bacteroidales bacterium | reverse complement strand
AATAAATAAATAATGTTTTTCTTCATAATTTTAATATTTAGTAAATAATTTAATTTTTAAATAAATGTGAAATAAAATCTTGTTTATCAATACCTTTCATATAGCAATTAAAATCTAAATTTGCTAATGCCTTTTCTATTTCTGATTTTTCATATTTCACTCCAACTAAAACATTTTCCAAATCGGAAATGTTTAACTGTGAGAAAAAATCTCCGTAAATTTTTATATTTTTTATTTTGTCTTCAACAACATTCAAGTACATACTAACAAATCCATCTACGGTATTCAACGAAGTATTGATATTGTATTCAGGTATATTACCATAATTCCAATCCCAATTTGAGTATTTTAAATTAACTAATTCATTTACTGCATTGATATCATCATGGCTAAGATTAAATCTTTGAGCTTGTGGAAATTTACTTTGAATAAAATTTAAAAATAAATCTATAAATTTATCCATAGTAATACTTCCTTCTATATGTTCATTAATGTTGGTAATTCTTTCTAAATTTGATTTTAATTTTTGGTCTTTATATTTTTCTTCATTAAATTTTAAAGCATCTACCAAAGACTTTTTATTTGAAGACAAAAGTAACGTTCCATGATTCAAAATTTTTTCTCCAAATCTTGCTCTTGCCTGACCGCTTATTTTTTTCCCGTCAATTAAAATATTGTTTCTTCCCGAGGCATTGGCTTCTATGTTAAATTTTGTTTTTAAAAATTCAATTATCAGTTCTGTTATTCTAGTAAAATCAATTAATGTTGCAGAGCTGTCGGTATAAATATTTGAAAAATCTAAATTGCCTTCATCTTGAAAAACAGCACTTCCGCCCGACAGTCGTCTAACGACTTTCAGTTTGTTTACTTTTACATAAAGTGCATTAATTGTATCGTTAGTATTTTGATTAACACCAACAATTATTGAAGGCTCGTTTACTGCAACAATAAAAAAATCTTCCTTATAATTACTTAATAAGTATTCTTCTAAAGCGATGTTGAAATAGGGGTCGGTACTTTCAGATTTCAAAATATACATAACCCAAAATAGTTTTTAATTACACGCAAAAGTAGATTTATTTATTTAAAATCACAAATTTTTTTGTTAAAGAAAAGTTGTCAACAAAAATATTCAGTTAAAAGAGGCTACGTGTTCGGCTTTTCTTTATGAACTTTGCTTTCAGCGAGCTCGTAAACTCGGATGAACTTTATAAACTTTGTACTTATACTTAATAACCGTAGCCAAATCGTAAGCAGAAATATTCAATAAAAAGTCTTCATGGAAATCGCACCATTCTATAAAATCAAGAGTAGTTGCTTCATCTTCATTTATAATTTTCATAATATTTTCTACTCCTAGTTTTTGCTCTATCAAATTTTGAATATTATCTTGTTTTTTTAATTCTGCTAATTTACGATTTTCTTTTCCTTTTTTAGAACATGCTTCGTACAAGGCAGTTATAGGGCTAATAACAACACCAAATCCACTAAGCGGTGCAGACTGTACTAAATCATAATAATCAACATCAACGGGTCGTAAAGGAAAATTACTTTGTGCATGTACAATATCATCATCTTTAAGTTTCATGCTTTTAATTTCATACTCTAATTGCTTATATTTACGTAAAGCATAAATGTCAACAGATTGTATTTCGTAAATTTTTGTATCTAAAGAAATTATTAAAGCCTCGTTATTGTCAATAACTTCCTGATTTATATAAACATATTTTTTATCAAAGCCCAAACAAGAAAAAATTAGAGTGTCGTTAATTTCTGCTTTAAGCATAAAATATCCTTTATTGTCTGTAATTGTTCCTCTTCGTGTTTGCTTTACATAAATATTTACGTAAGGAATAGGCTCTTTGGTATTTTCTTCAAATACATAACCAGCCACAAAAATTTTATCAGCAATTTTTATGATTTGAGCATTTGCCTTCAAGCAAAACAAGCCCAACAAAGCAATGATAATTACACTTGTTTTTGTTTTCAATATTCTATATAAATATCATAACAACGAAATAACAAAAAAATTATTTAGTTTACGTTAAAATTAATATAAAATATTTGTTTGAAATTTATTTCAGTTCTAGTTTGAAGTTTGTGAGTTTTTGGCAAAATTGATTATTTTTGCAAAATTAAACTTTAGAATTTTTAAAATGGCTTTACATTGTGGAATTATAGGTATTGCGAATTGTGGTAAGACTACGGTATTTAATTGTATGTCGAATACAAAAGCCGAAACAACTAGCTTTGCTTTTGCAAGTAATAAGTCTAATATCGGTGTTATAAATGTTCCTGATACTAGATTAAAAGAACTTGAGAAATTTCAAAAAACTGAAAAAATCATTCCTGCAACAGTTGATATTGTTGACATTCCTGGTTTAACAAAAGGTTCTAGCTCTGGCGAAGGTGTTGGAAATCAATTTCTTGCCGACCTTAGAAATGCTGATGCTATTATTCATGTTTTAAGATGTTTTGAAGATGAAAATTTACCTCATATCGAAGGCAAGGTTGACCCTGTTCGTGATATAGAAACCATTGATTTAGAACTTCAAGTAAAAGATTTAGAATCAATTACAAAAAAAATTGCAAGATTAGAAAAACTTATAAAAGTTGGCGATAAAGACGCTAAAGCAAGTATTGAAATTCTGAAAATCTATCAAGAACATTTGGAAAACATGCAAAACGCTAGAACTGCACCTGTAAGCGAAGAAGATAGAAAACATGTGGCAGAATTATCTTTACTAACCGAAAAACCTGTAATGTTTGTATGCAATATTGATGAAGACTCGATAGCTGAAGGCAATAAGCATGTTGAAAGCGTAAAAGAATATTTAAAAGATCAAAATGTAAAGATTTTAACTGTTGCTGCAAAATTGGAGTCTGAAATTGCAGAGTTAGAAACAGATGAAGAGCGTCAAGAGTTTTTAAACGATTACGGACTAAGCGAACCTAGTGTAAATAAAATTATTCGCGAGGCTTATGATTTATTAAATTTACAGTCATTTTTCACCGTTGGACCAAAAGAAATTAGAGCTTGGACAATTACAAAAGGAATGACTGCTCCCGAAGCTGCTGGAGTAATTCACTCTGACCTTCAAAGAGGATTTATCAGAGCCGAAGTTATGAAATATGATGATTTTGTAAGTTTAGGTTCAGAATTAGCAGTTAAAAATGCAGGCAAATTTCATGTAGAAGGAAAAACTTACGTTGTTGAAGACGGCGACATTTTACATATTAGATTTAACGTATAATTATTATGGCACAACCAACATCAATACCAAAAGGCACTAGAGATTTCGGCACATTAGAAATGATGCGCCGCAATTATATTTTTGAAACAATAAAGTCAGTTTTTAAAAAATATGGCTACTCGCCTATCGAAACTCCAGCTATGGAAAACCTTAGCACTTTGTTAGGAAAATACGGCGACGAAGGCGATAAATTATTGTTTAAAATTTTAAATTCTGGAAATTTTTCAAAAAATGTAAATGCTGATGATTTAGGCGAAGAAAACCTTAATAAATTAAGCTCAAAAATTTCAGATAAAGGTTTGAGATACGACCTTACAGTTCCTTTTGCTCGTTTTGTAGTTCAACATAGAAACGAAATTCAATTTCCATTTAAAAGATACCAAATACAAGCTGTTTGGCGTGCCGACAGACCTCAAAAAGGACGTTATCGCGAATTTTATCAATGTGATGTCGATGTAATTGGTTCAGATTCAATGCTTAATGAGTTTGAACTTATGCAAATTATTGATGAAGTTTTCGAGAAACTTGATATTGCTGTTGTTTTAAAAATAAATAATAGAAAAATTTTAGAAGGAATTGCAGAAGTTGTTGGTGCTCCCGATAAATTTATGGAAATTACCATAGCTATTGATAAAATTGATAAAATTGGTTTAGAAAACGTTTGCAAAGAACTGAAAGACAATGGTTTATCTGATGAAGCCATAAACAAACTTATTCCTATTTTAGAAAACAAACGCAATAGTTCTGAAACCATAGAATTTCTAGAGTCGTTGCTACAAAATAGCGAAGCTGGCTTAAAAGGCATAGAAGAAATAAAATCCATATTTGATTATCTTAAAATTTCACCATTAGATACAGAAGTTGAGTTAGATATTAGCTTAGCAAGAGGTTTAAATTATTATACTGGGGCAATTTTTGAAGTTAAAGCCAAAGATGTAGAAATTGGAAGTATTTTAGGTGGCGGTAGATATGATAATTTAACAGGAATTTTTGGTTTAAAAGATGTTTCGGGTGTTGGCATTTCTTTTGGTGCAGATAGAATTTATGATGTTTTAGCCAGCTTAGATAAATTCCCTGAAACAATTAATTCTCCTGTAGAGGTTTTATTTGTAAATTTTGGAAGCGAAGAAGAAAAACTTGCTATAAAATTAGCCAAAAAATTAAGAGAAGACGGCGTTAGTTGCGAAATTTACCCTGATAATGCAAAACTTGATAAACAGTTTAAATATGCTAATAACAAAAATATAAATTTTGTTGTAATAATTGGAGCAAACGAGATTAAGAATGAAACTGTTTCAATTAAAAATATGAAAACTGGGGAACAAAAAAGTGTTGCTGTTGAGAAATTTAATACAACTATTTTCAAATAATTGAAAATTATTTCTGTAAAAATATAAATTTGAAAGAATTATATGGTATAGTGTAGAGACGGTGCATGCGCCGTCTCTTACCTATACAATTTCAATTTTATTGTACCATCTTACAATACATTTAAAAGTTAAAAGTCTAAAGTTAAAAGCGGTTTTCTGTTTAGCATTTCTTTACAAACTTTTTACTTTATAAACTTTTAACTGATTTTATTGTGTTGCCCTTGCGGGCAAGGCTTTCGAGGGGACATCTACCGCAGGCTGTCGCCTACGGTTAATCACATGTTGTCCTACGGACAAGCCTTTGACAGTCTTGTGTTGCCTACGGACAAACCGCACCAGCTCGTTCGGATTTGAAAGCTAAAATTACCACTTAATTAATTGAATAAATTCGTTGTAAAAGTTTTGCCACTCCCTCATTTTCGTTAGATGCTATAATGTTAAAGTTATCTTTTATTTCGTCTGGAGAGTTTTCAACAAGATAAGAGTTTTCTTTTAAGGAGTAATTTAACATATCAAGGTCGTAGTAATCATTTCCTACAGTTACAATATTTTCATGTTCTATGTTTTCAAGTTGTCGAATAAATTCAATTCCTGAAGCTTTAGAAATTTGATATGGTAAAATTTCTATCCAAATTGATTTATTATCCAATGGACTTGTTGCTTTTACGACTTTCAAATCTGGGAATTTTTTAGAAATTTTTTCCATTTGTCCATTTTCTTCAGAACAAATCACAACAAATTGCGAAGCTGTTTCAGGACATTCTGAAATTGGCTCTAGCCCTTTTGTTTCATAAAACTTTACTCTAGTCAAAAAATCAGAACTTGGACAATCAGAACTAAAATGATGAAAATAATGATTATCTGGTACTGGCAACTGAACCATAAAGTCGTAATTGTTCTCCACCAAATAGTCATAAACTTTCTTTGTTTGTTCTGACCCTATGCAACTAGATTGAATAATCTTTTTTGTTTTCCAATCATAAATTCCAATTCCTGAAGAAAAAACTAAATAATCAATTGGAAAGTCTTGTTTTACAACAGTTGTAAACGAAAACAAACTTCTTCCCGTAGCAATAACACGAAGCACAGAAATTTCCTCAAGTTTTTTCAATAAATTTATTGTATTTTCGCTTACTACCGAGCTATTATTGGCTATAGTTCCGTCAAAATCGCTGACAAACATTTTTTTATCTTTAAAAATCATTTTTGTAAGCGAAACAAAATCTTCGGGACTAAGTTGTTCTGGACGTAAATTAAAAACTTTGTTTGTAGTATCAACTTTTTCGTTAAGCAATGGTTTTAAAGAATTTCTCAAAGTTTTTCGCCTTTGATTAAATGCTGTTTTTACAACTAAAAAAAGTTGCTTTTTATCCACGCCTTCAATTTCTGTGCGATAACGAGTTAAACGAATTACACTAGATTTTACTTTTGGAGGTGGAATAAAAACATTTTCGTTTACAACAAACAAATATTCAATTTTATAAAACAACTGTAAAAGCACAGACAAAATACCGTAAGTTTTATTTCCATGCTTTGAAGCAATCCTTTCTGCCACTTCTTTTTGAATCATGCAAACAAGTTCTGGTATAAGCTCAACATTATCTAAAGTTTTAAAGAAAATTTGCGAAGAAATATTGTAAGGAAAATTTCCAATTATGCAGAACTCAGAACTAAATATTTTTTTCAAATCTATTTTTAAAAAATCTGCATTTATTAAATTTAATTCTTTGCCAAATTTTTCCTTTAAAAGACAAACCATATCAGTGTCTATCTCAACCAAATTAAGATCAAAATCTTTTTTCACTAATTCAGTTGTAAGCACACCTGTACCAGGACCAACTTCGAGCACTGGCAATCCTCTCAAATTCTGTAAAGAATCAACAATTTTAATGGCTATGTTTTTATCTGCCAAAAAATGCTGACCCAAATGTTTTTTTGCTTTTATCATAATACAAATATATATAAAAGTTTATAAAGTTCGTAAAGTTCGTAAAGTTCGTAAAGTTCGTAAAGTTCGTAAAGTTTGTAAAGTTTACAAAGTTATAATTTCAAAAAACAACTTGGACTTGGGTTTTTAAATATATTTTATATTTTTGCAAAAAAACTTTTGAAAACTACGATAAAAAATATCATCAAATTCATCATTTTCATTGGCATAGGTGCTGTGCTATTTTTATTGGTGTATAAAGATTTTGATTTTGTTGAATTAGTTGAAGAAGCTAAAACATTAGATTACAAATGGTTTTTATTAATGGCTGTTCTTGGTTTGTTTAGTCATTTTTTTAGAACTTTTCGTTGGAAAATGCTTTTAGAAACCGAAGGAAATAAAACAAGATTTTCTAATACTTTTCTAGCCGTTGCTAATGGTTATTTTGCAAACCTTGCATTGCCTCGTTTAGGAGAAGTTACTCGCTGTGGCATAATTTCAAAATATGAAAAAATTCCTTTTGCTAAAGTTCTAGGCACCATGATTAGCGAAAGAGCTATTGACTTAATAATATTCTTTATTTTCGCGGTTATTGGAGTTATTGTTGGATATGACCAAGTTTTAGAATTTTTAAGAAAAAATCCAAAGTTTGGCGACAATTTGGAATTTTTGTTTTCATGGAAATTTATTGTTTTAAGTACAATAATAATAGCCATAGGCATTTTTTTCATAGTTAAAATTGCAAAAGGAAAATATAATAAGTATAAAATTTTTGCAAAAATTTCAAATTTCTTAAATCAACTTTGGGAAGGATTAATTAGCATAAAAAATATCAACAATAAAGCTAAGTTTATTTTTCATTCGTTTTTTATTTGGATATTATATTTTCTTATGCTTTATTCTTGCTTTTTTGCCTTTGATAGCATGCAACATCTTGACCTTAGCGTTGCTCTTGTTATATTTGTTGCTGGTAGTTTGGGTATGTTAGCTCCTGCTCCTAACGGAATTGGTGCTTATCATTTTATGGTAATTCAAACTTTAATAATTTATGGCATAGCAGAATCAAGTGCAGCTAGTTTTGCATTGATTGCGCATGGAATTCAAACTGTTTTATTAATACTGCTAGGAGTTTTATCATTTATTTTACTACCGATTTTAAATAAAAAATAATCCTTGAAAAAATCAAGTTTAAAAAATCACATACTCTTTTTAGTAAAATTAATTATTGTTGCTTTAATTTTGCTTTTTGCCTATTTCAAACTAAAAAACAGTAGTGATTTTCCAGAACTATTAAAACTTCTTTTCGAATTTAATTCCACACAAATTTCATATTTGATTTTACTAATAATTTTAATGCTCGCTAACTGGCTTTTAGAGTCAGAAAAATGGAGATTTATTATTTCTAAAATTGAAAAGCTAAAACCATTAACAGCTTTATCCTTTGTTTGGACAGGTGTTAGCATTGGCACACTTACTCCAAATAGAATTGGTGAATTTGTTGGTAGAGTAATGTTTCTAAAACCAGAAAATAGAAAAAGAGCTAGTTCGTTAACTTTAATTGGTGATTTGTCGCAACTACTAATTACAATATTTTTTGGAAGTTTAGCGATTTTATTACTGATACCTTATTTTGACAAAGATTCAAATTTAATTTTTAACAAAAGCATTGTCTATACGTTTATTATATTGAGTTTTACTCTAAGTTTTGGGGTGTTTTTTTCAATTAATAAAATTATCAACTTTTTTAAAAATAGAAATTTCAAGCCAAATTGGTTTTCGAAATTTTACGACTTGCCAATAATAAGTTTCAAAGACAAATTAATTTTATTTTCTTTAAGCTTGTTAAGATATTTAGTTTTTAGCTTTCAATATTTTGTGGCTCTCAAAATTTTTGGAATTGATATTAGTTTTTATAATTGTTTTATTGCAAGTTCGGCAATGTTTTTTGCTTCACATCTATTACCCAATATTGCAATTGTGGAAGTAGGAATTAAAATTTCGTTTTCAATTTTATTTTTTGGACTTTTTACCAATAAAATTTCTGCAATTAGCATAGCTAGCTTGTTGATTTATATTGTTAACATTCTAATTCCGATAGTGATTGGCGGAATAAACATCTTGTATAGGAGAAAAAAATAAAAAAATTATTATTAACACTTTAAGTTTAATTGATTTTAATTTACGAGCATATCGGGTTAATTTATTTTATTTATATTTGTAAAAAACTTACTTTATGAAACAAATTATTTTTTTATCAGTTATTATTTTTGTTTTTGCCTTTTTCTGTTCTTGTGGAAATAGTGGAGGCGATAATTCTGCAAAACCAGCAATGTTTTGTCTTGTAAATTCGACAAACTGGCGTTCACCAGAACCAAAAGCAATTTTAACAGAAACTTCTATAAAAGTATTTGGTACTTCAGCTAATGGACAAACTATTATTTTAAATGTTGGTTCTCCACAAAAAGGCGAATATACCGCAAATGCTTTTACTGGTTGTTATGCCGAATTTATCCCAAATATGAGTGCTGGCGCTGCAAGATATTCTACTTTAAACAGTGAAAGTGCTTATGGAACTATCAAAATTGAATCAATAAACGAAGAATCTAAAACTATGAGTGGTAGTTTTAGTTTTAAAGCATATAGAAGCACTGACAATACTTTTAGAACAATTAATGACGGCGTTTTTACTAATGTTCCTTATCATTTTTACAGTAATTCTGATACCACTTATCAAAACATTTTTTATTACAGCACTGAAGGTAGAACTTGGTATGCAAAAGATATTACTGCTCAAAAAAATGACACAGCTTTAGTCATCTTTGCTGATTGCGACAGAACCGAAACGTGGCAAAGCGTTACAATGTGGATGTCGCCAACTATTGGCTCTGGTGTACATTATATAACTGCCGATGGTCCAATTTATGCGAAATTTCAAAAAGGATTTTCTACTTACGATGCTACTAATGGCTCTGTAACTATTGTTGAAAATAATTCAACAACAAAAAAATTTAGAGGAACGTTTTTCTTTAATTACAAAAATGAAAATGACGAAACTATTGCAATTTCAGATGGTGCTTTCGATATAAAATTTACTGAAGAATCTGAATAAAATTTTTACAAATCTAAATTTTCAGAACCTTCACAATTAAATAAACCGAAAAGAGAATTATAATAATCGGTATAAATTAAACTGAAATTTTCTTCGTTTTTATTGAAATATTCTTCAAGCATTTCTTTACCTTTTGGATCGGATTCATATTTTTTTTCAATTTCTGAATTAAAATTTCTCATCTCTTCCATTAGTTTAGAAACTTCTTTTGCTTCTTTTTCATCAATTTTATTATCGCTTGCTATTTCAACAAATGCTTGAGTATGAGCTTTTAATAATGTTTCTAACTTTTTTGCATCAGTTTTTGGTCCTCCACAAGAAGACAATAATATTATACAAGCTAAGCCAAAAACTAAAAAACTAATTTTACGCATAATAATGTTTTTATATTTAAAATAATTTAATCTTTCACAAAGAAAACAAACAAATATCAAATTTTAAAATTTACTTTAACTTATTTATAATAAGATTTAGGAATTTTTGCATCTCGTCTATTTGCATAATCTTCTACTGTTTCTAAAATACCAATTTCTTTTCGTCTTTGGTTTAAATTTTTAAAATCTGAAACAGGATAAAGGCTAAGTTCCCATTTACTATCATTTTCACAGTAATAAAGGAGTGTTCCAAATTCCTGTTTTTTATCTTTCATATAGAGATACTTATCTTTTATCATCGCATAAGCAAGAGGATCAAATAATTTTTTATTAAATAAATTTTCAACAGAATCAAGATATTGCTCAGAAACATTTAATTTCATTATTGATTTATACGCAATGTTTTCCCCAAACACTCCGGCTTTTTCAACGCTTGGGAAACCATATTTTTGTAAAATAGCTTTAAAAATATTTTCACTTTTCATTATGTTAGGCAATACTTGTTCTGTATAAGTTTCTTTTTTTAAACGTGGATTAGAAAACATAGAGGATTCCATTTCATTTTTAGTTTCAAAAGCAGAATTTGGCATTTTTAATAAATCAATATAATATTCATATAAATTTTGCAAAATACTAAGCTCAAACAATTCTAAAGCCAAGTTTTCATTTATATTATCAGGCAAAGATTTTAAATAAGAGTTTTTTATTTTTATTTCTAATTTGTGCCAATCTGCTTTTTTGTCCTTTAAAGGCTCAAAAGCTTTATCAGCAAGAATAAGTCTATCATCGCTAGAGTGGTCAACATAAAGATTCAAATAATACAATGCAGAATCTTTTAAATTAAGTTCAGCATAATTTACAGCAATTTTATACAATGCTTCGCAAGTAAACTCTTTACTCAAAGAAGACAAATGATTTTGCAATGACAATTTATATTCACCTGCTTTTTGCAGCGAATCTCTATAATATACTACTGGCAAATCCGACTTATATTTAACTACTTGACTATACAAATTGGATTGCAATAAAAATAAAATAAACAAAATTTTTAAATACCTCATAACAATTATGTAATAGATTATGTATTATAAACCAATATATTTTCGATTTTATTGCTCAACATCTACAATTTTATTTTTTATTGCAAACATTACCAAACTTGCTGTATTTTTTGTATTTGTTTTTTCTAAAATATTAGCTCTATGTTTTTCTACTGTTCGTTTACTTAAAAATAATTTTTCGCCTATTTCTATATTTGAAAATCCTTGACAAATCAAGTCTATAATTTCCACTTCTCTTGCAGACAAATCAAATGTTTCTTTAGGATTTTCGTCTTGATTTTGAAAATTTTTAATTAAATTTTGCAATAGTTCTTGGCTAAAATAGCTTTTCCCTTCTGCTACAGAATTTAATGCTGAATGTACTTCGTCAATATCAGAATCTTTTAACAAAAAGCCGCTTGCTCCTGCATCTATCATTTTGTGATAATATTCTTCGTCTCCATACATTGAAAGCGTAATTATTTTAAGATTTGGCTGTTTTTTTAGAGCTAGTTTTGTTGCTTCAATTCCATTTAATACAGGCATTTCTATGTCCATTAAAACAATATCGACTGGAATTAAATCTAAAGTATTAAGAAATTCCTCTCCATTTGAAGCTTCGGCAACTACTTTAAAGTTAGGCAGAGAGCTTAATATTAGTTTTAGTCCATTCCTAAATAAGGCATGGTCGTCAACAATCATTAGGCTATATGTTTTTTTAATTGTTTTCATTTGAGTATGGTATTTTAATTTCTACTTTAGTGCCACAATCCAGTTTTGAGTCAATATTTACAGTTCCTTTTAAAGAATTAATTCTATTATAAATATTGTAAATTCCTGTTCCTTTATCTTGATGTTTGAATAAATTATCCAATTCGAAGCCACTGCCATTATCTTTGTAAGTTAAATAAATCTTACGTGTATCATAATACAAATCTATATTTATTTGGGTTGCGTTTGCGTGTTTTATTGTATTGTTTATTAGTTCACAAACCACTCTATATAAAACAGTTTCCTTACTAGTTTCTATACGTAAATCTTGTAAACTACTATTATATTTTATCTTTAGATCTCCTGTTGTTGTAATTTTTTGGATAAAATTAGCAATTGCTTTATCTAAGCCAAAATTATCAAGTACATAAGGATTTAAGTTATTTGAAATTTCTTTAACACTTTTCATTGATTCGACAACAACTGTATCAAGATTATCTAAAATAACTTTTTGTTGTTCATCGGTATTAAGTTTTTTCAAAGCCGACAAAGACATTTTTATTGTTGATAGTAAAGGTCCTATACCATCGTGTAAATCTTTTGCTAATCTTCTTCTTTCATTATCTTCGGCTTGAATTAAAACAGATAAAAAACGTTTTTCGCTTGCACGTTTTTCTTTTTCAATTTTTTCCATATATGTAAAAATACTTCTTATAAGTATTAGTCCTATTGCAAAGAACATTGCTGACGCAACTCCTAGCCACATGTATAAGTATCCATACGCCTTTGGTTCTAGATTGAAATAAAAAGGAAGAGCTTCTAAAATCATTCTCATCAAAAGAGCGCCAAATCCTAAGCTTATAAATATCCACGAGAGATTATATTTTGTTTTTCTAGTAAGTCTTAACGACACTATCACTGCAATTATTTGAAAAATCACAGCTATTAATAAAACAATTTTAAGAAACATTTGTCTGAATTTTTTTACAAATATAATAATTTGGGAGTAATTTTACTTTTTTTAGTTATTATAAAATAAAAAAAGTGTCTCAAAAGTATCCACACTTGAACACTTCTAAGACACCTTAATTGTTTTAGACTGCCTCTTTTTAACTAAAGAGGACATCATTATTTTTAAGCGTGTTGTTTGTCAAATTCTTTAATAACTTCTACAAGAGCTTTTACGTCTTCAACAGTACATGCGTTATAAATCGATGCTCTAAAGCCACCTACAGATCTGTGTCCTTTAATTCCCACACAATTTTTTGAAGTAGCAAATTTCACAAAATCTTCTTCTAAGTGTTTGTATTTTTCTTCAAGAACAAAGATAACATTCATTCTAGATCTGTCTTCTTTAACTACTGGACAAGTAAATAATTTACTTTCATCAATAGCATTATATAACATTGTAGCTTTTTCATTTGACAATTTATCCATTGCTTTTACTCCACCTTGTTCTTTAACCCAAAGTAAAGTTTCGCGTAGTGCGTAAATATTTACAACTGGTGGTGTATTATGCATTGATTCTTTTTCCACATGAGTAGAATATTTTAACATTGTTGGTATTGGACGGTCAACAACTTTGTCTAACATATCGTTTCTAAGGATAACAAAAGTAACTCCTGCTGGTCCCATATTTTTTTGTGCTCCACCATAAATCATAGCATATTTGCTAACATCAACTGGACGGCTTAAAATATCTGACGACATATCAGCGAAAAGAGGTTTATCAAAAGTTAAATCTTCATGAATTTCTGTTCCGCGAATTGTGTTATTTGTTGTAATATGTACATAATCAACATCTTTAGGAACATTCAAATTCTTAGGTATGTATGTAAAAGCTTTATCTTTTGAAGAAAGTTCAATAACTTCTCCCCATAATTTAGCTTCTTTAATTGCTGCTGTTGACCAAGTTCCTGTATCTAAATAAAAAGCTTTAGATTTCATAAAGTTATAAGGTATCATTGCAAATTGCAAACTTGCACCACCACCTAAAAACAGTACAGAATAGTTTTCTGGAATATTTAAAATTTCACGCAATAACTCTACAGTATTGTCCATTACTGCAACAAAATCTTTTCCGCGATGCGAAACTTCCATAATTGATTGTCCAGAATTGTTAAACTCTAAAATTGCTTTAGCTGTATTTTCTAAAGTTCTGTCTGGTAATTTACAAGGACCTGCATTAAAAATGTGTTTTCTCATAATTTTTTTATTTTTTTTAATTTGTCAATAATAAATTTAATAATTTTAGCAAAGCTAATAAACTTATTTGAATTTTAAGTGAAAAGTTTGGTATTTTATAACATGATATAATTAATTGATAATTGAATAATTGAGAATTAAGAATGAAGAATTAAGAATGAAGAATTAAGAATGAAGAATTAAGAATGAAGAATTAAGAATGAAGAATTATGGATTTACGATTTGGGATTTGGGATTTACGATTTGAGATTTGGGATTTAAAGAATTTTTAGTTTTGAGTGTTTAGTATGAAAATAATTGAGAACTGAAGGATTTATGATTTGGGATTTGGGATTTGGGATTTACGATTTTGGATTTGGGATTTACGATTTGGGATTTTGGATTTACGATTTTGGATTTTGGATTTCTCTAATAATAAGACAATTAAACGAACTAAACATTAATTTTTTATAAATAGTTTGTCATTAATAAATAAATTGCAGCCATATATGTTGAATATTCCACAGTCTTTGATTCATATTTTTTTACAAATAATTTATTATTGTTCATGAAATCAAAATCAACACTATTAGTGTAAATTGATTTTATAGCTTCCTGAATTTGCACATAATTAAACATTTTAAAACCAAATGACATTAAATACAAATATGCTGGATCCATATCATAATTTGCTACTCTATAAAAAATCTCGTCTGAATTAATATCTTTTGCCATTTCTTGTGCATAAACATCGGCTATACTTTGGTTTGCAATTCCCGACCACAAGCAATAGCCAATTGAATTTTTTGCTACAGTATATTCTTGCGTTTCAGCATTAAAATCACAGTATCTGTTGTGATCAACTTGAAAAAAATACAAATTAAAATTTTCTGCTATTCTCTCAACTTGTTTTTGATAATAGTCGATTTTTTCTTTGTCGTCAACAGCTTCATACATTTTTAACATAGAGTGAGTTTCAGTAAACAAAATTGCATTTAAAGCAACCTCTTCTATTCCTTGAGAATTTTCTGCCCAGCCGTTTTTATCAACATCTCTATTTTCGAACCAATAGTTTAAATATTTATCTAAAAATGGTAAACACATTTTAACAAAGTCATCGTCTTGGGTTACCGAATAAACATTAAAAACTGTCCATGCAGCCATAGGTTTATCAATGATTTCATTTTTATCAGCGATTTCTGGCATTATACTTAAATATTTTTTCAAAGCTCCATCTTCATTTATTGAACTTAAAATAAAGCTAATAACATTATAACTAATGCGAGGGTCGAATTTTAATAAAGATACAGCTGTGAACCATGCTTCATCAACATTTACAAACAAGTTTTCAGTTTCATTATAAGGTAAAACAGTAAAATATTTTTTTGTTGGCAATGCTGATCTCAAATTCAAATAAATTGTTTGAAAAGCATTTAAAGTCATTTGCCTTCTTATATTAGTTTGCGTAGTCATGTGTCCAAATAAGAAATTCCAGAAATTTTTATTGTTATCAATATATAATTCTGGCGTAGAAAGTATATCATTCGTGAGCAATACGTCTTGTTGTAAATCTCCATTAAAAAATTGAGCGACAACAGCTGTTATTTTCAAACTATCTTTAGCTTGTACTGTTTGCATTTCTTTGAATGTAAACTCGTATTCAGAGTCAGAATAATTTAATTCCATTTTAGAATCTAATCTAAATCTCACAAACCAAATTATATCTTCTAGTCCATTAACTTTATATATCCAACCGTCTGGAATTTGTTCAATTTTACTTGTATTATCGAACATACTGCCTTCTAGTTGCATAGAAAACTTTTTCACATTATCCGAAGTATTTATAAGAATAGCTTGAAACAGACTTACTCGCGTAGTTACTGCTTCTAATTTTAAAATTAATTTATAATCATCAAATTCGAACTCTTGCATTAGCAAACCCGGAAATTGGTTTAAATATTTTGCGTTTGCGGTATTCAAATCTACTTTTCCTTGTCCTGCAACACTTAAGCTTAAATTTAACAGACTTGAAGCGAACCATTTGTTTGTATAAAAACAATAGGGTCCGCCAAATTTTCCATAATTTTTTGTATCATTATTTTCTGGTAAAGTATATCCATGCCAAATTCCTTTATTTGCAAAAAACACAGCTGTATCCTTAGCATGTTTAGGCATAAATCTACACTTTAATTGGTCTGGAAACGAAAATCTTTCTTCCTGAGCTATAATATTTGTGCTTATTAAAATTAAAAATATGCAATAAAAAATTGTTCTCATAATATTATATTTACCTTTGTAACAAGAAAAAACGTGCCAAAAATATTTTATTTACAAATATAATGAAAAAAATTTTAGAAATTTGTTGCGACACTATTAAATCGGTAGAAAATGCTAATAATGCCAAAGCTCAAAGAATAGAGTTATGTACTGCTTTAAACATTGGTGGTTTAAGCCCAAGCTATTCTTTTTTGAAACAAACTGTTGAAATTTCAGACATTCCAATAAATGCACTTTTACGTCCTCGAGCTGGAAATTTTGTTTATTCTAATATAGAATTTAAAATTATGTGCGAAGAGCTTAAAGAAATGAAACGAGCAGGAGTAGCTGGGATTGTTTCTGGTGTTTTATTAGCAAATGGAAGAATTGATAAAGAAAGAACTAAAAAATTGCTTGAACTTAGTAAACCTCTAAGTTTTACTTTTCATAGAGGAATAGATTTTTGTACCGATATTGATGAAGCTATGGATTTTTTATGCGAAATAGGTGCAAAAGCTGTGTTAACTTCTGGTGGTTGTGCTAAAATTAATGAAGGGTTAGAAAATATTATTATAATGCATAAAAAATATGGCGACAAAATTTGCATAATGCCAGGTGGTGGTTTAAATTTTGAAAATGCAAAAATTTTGAAAGATGCTGGAATTTATGAATTTCATTTTTCGGCTTCTGAGTTTGAAGAAGAATCTGTTGTTTATAGTCGCTATCCAAATGGATTGGGTCATATAATAAATGGTGAAAAATACGGATATAATTATTCTTCGGAAAATACTATTAAAAAAATGCTTGAAGTTTTGAAAAAAGATTAACTTTTACTTTGAGCTAGCCCCTTTATTTAGTCTTATATGCTTTTATCAATAAATATAGACGCTAAAATAGATATTGCAAATAGTGCTATTAGTATTGCAGCTACTCGATTTATATACAACATTCTTCTGAGTTTAAATTTTCCTCGAAATTTATTTACTATTGAGGTTAAAGTAAACCACCACAACACAGCACCCAACAATACTCCTATAATTAATAATATAACCACTAGCAAATCTGAAGCTTTATCAACAACATTAAATCCTGCAAACACTACAGCAAAGACAAATAAAGTAATGGGATTAGAAATTGTTAAACCAAATACCGAAAAGAAATCTCCTAATAAACCTTTACGTTTTTTCTGCAATTGTTTTCTTAGTTGCACTCCTGGATTTGTAACATAAAGTTTATAGCTCATAAAAAGAAGAACTATTCCTCCAATACTTCTAATAACAATCTGATATTCGTTTATTGAGTCCATTACAATTTTAACACCAAATCCAGCTATACAAGCATAAAGTCCATCTGCTGCGGCTGCTCCTAAACCACTTATGAAACCTGAAAGTCTGCCTTTATTCAATGTCCTTTGAATGCATATAACTCCTATCGGACCAAGTGGAATTGATGCCGACAAGCCTACAATAATGCCTTTCCATAAATTGGTTAAAATCATAATGCAAAGAAAATAAATCTTTCAGTATTTTGAAAAAAAAATATTATATTCGAAATATTATTTTTTTAACTATGAATATAAAATTAGATTTTGCTAGTCTTAAAGAATTTTTAGACGAAAAACATGACAAGTTTAACAATCCCAATTTTATTGAGAATGACCCTATACAAATTCCTCATTCATTCAATAAGAAAGAAGATATTGAAATAAGTGGTTTTCTTGCTGCCACAATTGCATGGGGAAAGCGAAGTAGCATTATTGCATCTTCAAAAAAAATGATGAATTTAATGGGTAATAACCCTTATGAATTTGTAATGTATCATTCTAAAAACGATCTTGACAATTTTACTCTCAGTATTCATAGAACTTTTAATAATGAAGATTTAAAATTTTTCGTTACATCATTAAAAAACATTTATGAAAATCATGGTGGATTAGAAAATGTTTTAACAAAGACAGAAAATGTTTTTGATAATTTAAAAGATTTTCATGAGATATTTTTTTCTATTCCACATTTAGACAGAACAAAACGGCATTTAGCAAATGTTACGTCTGGTTCTGCTGCAAAACGATTAAATATGTTTTTACGATGGATGGTTAGAAACGACAAGAGAGGTGTTGATTTTGGGATTTGGAAAAATATTTCTCCTGCTTGTCTTTACATTCCTTTAGATGTTCATTCGGGAAGAATTGCAAGACTATTGGGTTTGTTAGAAAGAAATCAAAACGACTGGAAAGCAGTTGACTTATTAACACAAAAACTCAGAGAGTTTGACCATAGAGATCCTATAAAATATGATTTTGCCCTTTTTGGTATTGGTGTAAACGAAGATTTTTAAGTTGTGAAAGATATTTTTTATTTTAAAAAATTTAGTTTAAAACAAAGTTCTTCTTTGCTAAAAGTTGGCACTGATGCTGTTTTGCTAGGTGCTTATATTGATTGTAAAGATGCAAAATACATTTTAGATATTGGCACAGGAACAGGTATTATTGCTTTGGCTCTAGCTCAAAAATCTGATGCTATTATTCATGCTTTAGATATTAATGCTGAAGCTTGTGAATTAGCAAACGAAAACTTTCAAAATTCTAATTGGTCTGATAGACTTACAGTTTTTTGCCAAGCTGTTCAAAATTTCGAAACAAATATTAAATATGATATTATTGTTTCAAATCCTCCTTATTTTTCGGCTGTAAATGCTTCGCCAAATAAAGGCAAGGCTATTGCCAAACACGATAATGAATTAAAACTGCCAGACTTACTGTTAAATATCAAGCGATTGTTAAATAAAAACGGATTAGCCTATATTATTTTTCCAGCTTTGCAACACGATAGTTTTATTCAAGAATGTAAAAATGCAAAATTATTTGTTTCTAAAAAACTTTTTATTATTCCTAAAAAAGGCAAACAAGCTAATAGGATAATATTTGAACTTAGCCATCAGTTTTCTATTTGCGAAGATTCGCACTTAACAATAGAAAATGACTTTAGACACGATTATTCTGAAGAATATAAAGAATTAACTAAAGATTATTATCTAAAATTTTAAAAAGAAACTTTTGGGCTTTCGCTTGCTTTTTCGTTTGCTTTAAAGTATGGTTTTTCTTTAAATCCAAACATTTTTGCAAATAAGTTTCGCGGGAATTTCAAGACCAAGTTATTATATGGTTTCACAGTATTATTAAACTCATCTCTTCTTTGCAAAATTTCATTTTCAATTTCTTTTAAATCAGATTGTAATTGCATAAAGTTTTGGTTTGCTTGCAATTCTGGATATGCTTCGACACTAACCAAGAGTCTGGATAATGCTCCGCTAAGTTCTGATTGTGCGTCTTCGAAAGCTCTTAAATTTTCTTCTGTTAACTCTTCTGCACTAATATTCATTGATGAAGCTTTTGCTCTAGCTTCTGTAACTGCTGTAAAAGTTTCTCTTTCATGTGTTGCATATCCTTTAACAGTTTCGACTAAATTAGGAATTAAGTCATAACGTTTTTGATATGTATTTTCAACATTTGCCCAAGAGTTTTTCACCATTTGATCAGCATCAATAAATTTATTGTAAGAAGAATAAGCGTAATATGCAGCCCAAATTATAAATGCAACTAAAATTATAATTATAGGTAAAACAAAAACAGTTAAACCTAAACAACCCAAGCCTTTTACTTTTGAGTCTTTATTTGTGTTTTCATTCATGGTAATTTGTTTTTAAAAATTATGCTACAAATATAAATATAATTTTAAATTTATTACTTATTACACATAAAAAAAAGCGATTTCTTATTATTGTCAACAATATTTTAATTTCTATTTTACCGAGAATTTATAAATACACATTTCTTCATATACTTCTCCAGGACGTAAAATTGAACTTGGAAAATGAGCAATATTTGGAGAATTGGGAAAGTTTTGAGTTTCAAGACAAATGGAGCCTTGCTCTGCATATATCTTACCGTATTTGCCGATTTGTTTTTCTACCCAGTTAGCTGTATAAACTTGCACACCCGGTTGAGTAGTTAGTATCTCCATAACACGACCACTTGTTGGTTCATACAAAGTAGCCGCTAAAGCTAATTCTTTGGGTTGATTTTTACGTATTACCCAATTATTATCAATGCCACGTCCCGGAACATATTCTTTTGCATCAATATATTTGTCTATAAATGTTGGTTTTCGGAAATCAAAAGGAGAATTATCCACTGATCGGATTTCGCCAGTAGGACAAGCAGTATCGTCTAACACTGTATGAAAATCGGCATTAATTTGCAAAATATGATCGCGTACTGTTCCATTGCCGGCTCCTTTCAGATTAAAATAAGAATGGTTGGTTAAGCCTATTACAGTTGCTTTGTCGGTTGTTGCCTTGTATTCAATCTTTAACTCGTTTGCTTCGGTAATGGTAAACGTTACAACTGTTGTTAAAGTTCCTGGATAGCCTTCTTCTCCATCAGGAGATATATACTGCATACTGATACTGTTTTCGGACTGTTTGATTACATACCAAACTTTGGCATTAAAACCTACAATTCCTCCGTGTAGGGCATTACCTCCATTGTTTTGAGCCAAATTATATTTTACTCCGTCCAAGGTAAATTGACCATTTTTGATGCGATTGGCAAAACGTCCACAAGTTGCTCCGAAGTAAGGTTCTTTATCTATGTTTTCTTGTAAAGTGTCGAAGCCTTGTACAATATCATCGAATTTTCCGTTTTTATCAATCACTAACAAGCGAGTAATTTTTGTACCATAGTTTGTTAGCTCGGCAGTCATGCCACTTTTATTTTTGATAGTGTAAGTGTTAATATTTTTCATGTTTTATATTGTTTTAATTTAACCACAAAAGGAACAATCAGTTAAAAGTTAAAAGCGATGCACTGAACGTAGTTGAAGTGTTGAACCGAGCTTGCGAGCTCACCGAAGGTAAAGTTAAAAGAGGCTGACGCGTCTATTGCTTCGCAGGTTCGCAAGCTCACTCTGCTCGCTGGGGTTGAAAGAGTTTTGAACCACAAAAGACACAAAAGGGCACAAAAGAAAGAACGCTTAAAGTAGCCCAAATATTCTAAGTGTTGCTCATTGTTTTGTTTATTCTTCATGTACTATATTTTTATTTTTTAAACCACAAAAGGAACAATCAGTTAAAAATTAAAAGTGGCTGACGCGTCTAATTGCTTCGCAGGTTCGCAAGCTCACTCTGCTCGCATTTGAACCACAAAAGACACAAAAGGACACAAAAGGAATTATTTTTAAAGTATGAAATATTTCGATTGTAGCTTTCATTCATATTTTTATTCTTTCAAATCTTTAAATAAATTATTTACATAAGTTTTGATTCCGTAATTATACAAATTCTCCACATTAAAATTAATAAGAACACCTTTGGGTACTTTTAATAAATTCATATAAGTCAACAATTGTGCTTCGTGAACCTGTAATATGCATTCTACTGTTTTTAGCTCTACAACAATTGCATCATCAACTAAGAAATCACATCTGAGATTTATATCTAAGTCATTTCCTTTGTATTCAAACGGAATAATAAACTCTGATACATATTTCATATTTCTGATACCAAATTCAAATGCAAGACATTTATGATAAACACTTTCAAGTAAACCAGGACCTAAACATTTATGGACTTCGATGGCTGCTCCATTTATTTTATAGGTCAAATCCAAGAGATGGCTTTTTGTTAATTTTTTCATGTTTTTTATTTTATTTTTTTTAAACCACAAAAGTACACAAAAGGAAGGAATTTTAAACCACAAAAGACAAAATCAGTTAAAAGTTGAAAGCGATGCACTGAACGGAGTTGAAGTGTCAAAAGGGGCGGACACGGATATTGCTTCGCAGGTTCGCAAGCTCACTCTGCTCGCATTTGAACCACAAAAGACAAAGTCAGTTAAAAGTTAAAAGTTGAAAGTCGAAAGTTAAACCACAAAAGGCACAAAAGGAACAAAAAATATTTGAAAGGCACTCAACATAAATTTCCTCTTATCAAGCTAATTTTGTTGCTCCATCTCCAATTTCGGCGATATAGAAATCAGGTTTTATACCTATTCTTTTTTCGTAATTAGCTCCTACCTCTTTGATGAAAGTATCGATAGCTTCGTCTTTTACTAAAGAAACAGTGCAGCCACCAAAGCCACCGCCTGTCATGCGTGAACCGATAACTCCGTCTATCTTCCATGCTTCTTCTGCCATGCAGTCGAGTTCTGTACCAGTTACTTCATAATCATCGCGTAAAGAAACATGAGATGCATTCATAAGTTCGCCGAAAAGTTTTAAATTACCTGCTTTCAATGCTTTTACTGCATCAGAAGTACGTTGCACTTCACCAACAACATGACGTGCACGCTTGTGTGCAACAGAATCGGTAATAGCAGATTCAATTTTTTTAAAATCAGCTTCTGTTAACTCTGCCAAAAATTTAATTGGACGAACAGTATTTAGTTGCTCAACGGCTTTTTTACATTCTGCAACACGTTGATTATAAGCACCTGAATCTAATTTATGAGGAGAGTGTGTATTTGAAATAACAATTTTAACACCTTCTAATTTTACTGGAACCAATTCATATTCCAAAGTTGTAGTATCCAAATATACCGCATGATCTTTAGCACCATGAGCCGACACAAATTGATCCATGATGCCACAATTTACCAAAGCAAATTCATGTTCGGCTTTTTGTCCAATCAAAGCAATTTCTTCTCGACTGAATCCTGCTTTTAATTGATCGTTTAAAGCAAATGCAGTAACCACTTCTAAAGCTGCTGATGATGATAATCCTGCTCCGTTAGGGACATTTCCCCAAATCAAAATATCATAACCATTTGTAAAAGTTTTTCCTCTCTTGATAAACTGAGCCATCACCCCCAAAGGATAATTTACCCATGAATTTTCGAGACGGGTTGTCAGTTGGTCAAACTTTAATGATTCAATTTCAGGCTGATTAAGCGATTTGAAATTCATCACTTTTTTGTCGTTTTTAGCGATTAAAAGTTTAGTACCAAAACTTAATGCACAAGGAAAAACTGGTCCACCATTATAATCTGTATGCTCACCAATTAAGTTTACACGACCCGGAGCAAAATAAATAGCTTCGGCAGGTTTACCGTAAGCAAGTTCAAAAGCTTTATTTAATTCTTGTATTGTCATATCATTTTACTTTAAAAAATCGAAAGTAATGCAAAATAATAAAAATATCAAGAAAAACTTGTAAAACAATAAAAAAAACGCCTCTCAATTGAGAAGCGTTTTTTAAATTATTTAGAAATTACTTTTTACTCAACAACTAATTTTTCAACTAGGCTTTGAGTTTCAGTAACTAATTTTACGAAGTAAACGCCAGGAACAAGATTTAGTGAAACTTCTTTTATTGCATTTCCGTTTGCAACAAAGTCATCACTTATAATAATGCTACCTTTTGTATCAAAGATTTGATAGTTTACTTTACCATTGATATTAGTGAAATCTAAAGTAAAGTTACCATTGTTAGGATTAGGATAGATTGTAAGAGCAGAGCTTTCAACATCTTCTATTCCTACAGCAACGCTAACAATAACTATCCAATCTTGAGTATTACCAGCTTCAGCAGTTACAGTATAAGTAACAGTATCTGTAAAGTTGTTTGGTGTATCACCACTTACTTGGTCAGTTTCACCAACTTTTGCTGAAGCACCATCAGATAAAGTAAATGTAGCCACAAGACCATTTAGATTTGTACCTGCATTAACCTCAATAGTAACTTTATGATTGTCATTATCAATAACTGCTGGTGAATATTGTTCTTCAAAAGAGTAAGTTAAGATGTTTGCTTCTGAACTTGGTGCTGCTTCTAGATTAACAGTAACAGTCCAGTTTTTAGTTGTTGTACCGTCTTCTGCTGTTACAACATAAACAACAGGATCTGTAAAGTTGTTTGGAGTAACACCAGTTTCTTGATCTATTGCACCAACTTTTGCAGTAGCACCATAAGATAAAGTAAATGTGGCTACAAGAGCAGTAACATCTGTTCCATAAGGAACTGTAAGAGCTACTGTTCTATTTGTTGAATTAATGCTAGTTAGTCCAACTTGATTTGGAATTGTATAAGCTAAAATATCTGCTTCAGAACTCAAACCTGTATCTTCTACATCAACTATAACTTGCCAAAATTCCTCGTCAAGACCATTTTCAGCAACTACTTTATAAACAACAGGATATGTAAAGTTATTTGGTGTAACACCACTTTGTTGAGGTAATCCCGTTACAGTTGCTGTAGCACCTTCGGATAAAGTAAATGTAGCAACTAATCCATTTAAGTTAGTTCCTGCAGCAACAGTAACATATACTTTATGTTCAACATTATCTATAGTTGCAGGAGCTATTTGTTCTTCAAACGAATAAGTTAAAATATCTGTTTCGTTATTTGCTGGTTCAACTACAACAAAGGTATAGTCAAAGTATTGTCCATATCCACTTCCAGTACAAGCATCTGTAATTTCATAAAGATAGCTATTTGCCACTCTCATTCTATATTCTCCTGGCTCAGTACCTGCTGGAATATTTATAGTTCCTTGATATGTACTTGAATAACTTGATGTTGCTGCGATTATGCGTTCTGTTGCATCAAATTGCATATCCTTATTCCAGTCTATCCAACAGAAATAATAACCAGTACTAGTATTTTGTGCAAAATTTATCATAGTTGGTTGACCTTCAACATTTGAGCAAGAATGAATTGCTGAGAAGTCTCCATAACCACCAGGCTGAGAAGTAATACCAGTATGAGATATATTGGTAATACCACCTGTTGTTGTTAGAGAAGATATCCAGTATGAAGCACTAGTATTAGTTGGGATACAATAACCTGTATAGATATGTAATGGACCTGTCCAATCACTTTGATCAGCATTATTACAATTTGCACGTATCCAAACATAATAATTTGTTGATTCATCTAAGTTTTCGAATAAGAATGAAGTTTCATTAGTGTTATGTGTCGGAGTAGAGCTTCCCGTAGGAGCTGTAGCTGTTGTTGAGAAATAAATATCATATCCATTTTCAGGTAGAGTTATTGATTCTGTCCATGATATACTAGCCGAATTTGCTGTAACACTATTTACCGCAAAACCGTTAGGTTCAATACAAGTAGGACTAAGTTCTACTTCAAAATTATCTAGCCAAAAATAATAATTATTCGCATTTGAATTATGTTTGAACGCAATATGTCGATTTTCGCCCGATAAAGTTGTTGAGTATAAGTCATATTGATATGCATTAAAACTAGTATTTTCAGGTTGAATAATTGCTACTGATTCAAAAGTGCTTAAATCATAAGGATCACTCATAACTCCAAGTTCCATAGTTCCTGATTGCGAAGCACCTATACCTTCTGCTTTCAGATTGAAACTAACCCTTAGGTTATGAATATCTTCTGAAAATGCTGGTGATATTGCATAAGTAGGTGTTGTAGTTAAAGATTGGAATTTCAGACCATTTGGTGAACTTACAGAATAGCTACTACCACTAACTATAGATGGGAATCCATTATATGTTACAGGTCTTAACCAACAGTCAGGGAAATTACCTACAGAATAACTGTCAAAGTTCTCAGTATATGAAAGTGTAGCTATTGGAGGACATAAAGTAGTAAATGTAATAGGGCCTGTCCATTCTCCAACATCACTATTATTACAATTTGCTCTTAACCAAGCATAATAAACAGTTGCTGACGTTAAACCTTCAATATTAATCAACGCTTCAGCAGTATTATGAGTTGGAGCAGACAATTCTGTT